>JAZQJL010000358.1:0-4506 GCA_045541595.1 Lachnospiraceae bacterium
AGGTCCAGCACCTTATCTTCCTTTGTGAATGTTACAAAGGAAAGCATCGCTTTGGTTCCCCTGTCTACGGAACCCGGCGAAAACACCTCTTCGTTTGTCTGCAGTTCAAGCTCTGTTCCCTGTATCTGTTCTTTTATCAACATCCGTTTTTCCTCTTATTCTTCCTCTTTCAAATAACGGTCTATGGCATTGGCCACACCGATTGCAATTTTCTTCCGATAGTCTTCCGTAGCCATCAGTTCATCTTCCTCCGGATTTGTCATATAGCCCATCTCCAGAATAGTGGTCGGCACTGTGGTCCAGTTAATGCCGGTCATGGTATCCGTTTCCCAAACCCTTCGTTTTTTTGCTCCGGTGGCGTTTACCACTTCTTCCAGCACCAGTTCCGAGAGTCTTCTGCTTTCTTCATACCAGTCGCTGTTATACGGATTTTGCGATGTCTGGCAAATTGTCGTTACACCTTTAGCGGAGGCATTATCAGCCCCGTCCGCATGCACCCGGATGAAGGCATCCGCCATAGCCTCATTGGCTATCAGAGCCCGCTCCACATTGGAAATATTCACGTCATTGGTTTCCCGTATCATAATGACATCATATCCTCTGGACAGCAGTTCTTCCTTCAGATAAAGGCTTACCGCCAACGTCAGCTCATACTCCGGAATTTTGGTGGATACCCCTTGTGTTCCGGAAGCCACCTTTGCTTTCATTACCTCAGAGCCCGGACCGTTAGGTTCTTTCTCATAGTTTCCCTTCTTCTGATGCCCCGGATCAATTACCACCACAAGAGGAACTTCTGTCGGCGTAGGAGTTGCCGTTGGTTCCGGTGTTGGTGTCGGCACCTCCGTTGGTGTTGGCGTTGGAGTTGCCGTCGCCGTTGGGTCCGGTGTTACGGTCGGTACCGGCGTTACGGTAATTGTCGGAACTGCCTCCTGCGTTGTTTCTCCCTCCCCGTCTGCTTCTAAAATCGTCACATTTTTATAAAGCACGCTGATATCTTTCGTGTACCCTGGAAGGCCTGCATAAAAAATCAGCCACAGGATATCAGTTCCGTTCTTAGGTGTATCCACAATCCATTCCAATCCGCCTTCTCTGCGACAGTATTCCAAATCAAATACTGCGGAAGAAAGAATGGTTTTCGTGGTCTGATTATACAAAGACAGCACCACACCATTGGCCTTTCCCTGTACAAACTCCACATCCTCAAAGGAAATTTTGTATTGCTTTCCGTACTCTGCTTCCAGAGACTTATAGTGATACTGGTTACTGTCTGAGGCCTCCACTAAAAGGTCTTGCGTTTCTAACCATACTTCATATGTTCTTTCTTCCTCTGCTGTTCCAAAATTCCGATAGGCAGCCGTTCCGAACATACTTGGATTTGTTAACATCAGTACCAGATCCGGCTTGGTGCGTCTTACATATTCCGCCACACTGCACTCCGTAAAGTGGCGGGGATCCAGCACATCCAGTTCCCGGAACATGGTTGATAAAAAGGCCTGCACCGGAAGAGAATAGGAATCCTTAATTAAAAGCACCTTCAAATCCGACCCGGCATCTGCATTCTTATGCTGTACCAGCGGATAGTCGCCGCCAATGTACAGACAGTATGCATTATAGTCAAAATAGTTTTTTTCCGTAATATATTTGGTTCTGAGATTCGCCTTGGAAAAATCTCCTTTGTAAAGACTTCGGTACTTTGGAACTGCACAGGACATGTTTGTTTCAAAGGCCGGAGCGTACCAGGTAAAGTCATCTGTTCCGGCAAACCAGGCTCCCACACGCTTTCCTCTGCTTCCGAGAAACCAGTTTTCCAAGGTACTGCTCTTCCAGTTTTCCCTCATCGTATAAGACAGATTCATGTCCTTTTCAGGAAAGAATCCTGCCACACATTCCGATATTTTCTGAAATGCCGTGAACGCACCGTAATAATTCCAGTGATGATCCGTCACAAAATAATTCTGTTCTATCTGCTTGGCCGTATTGCTTAAGGCAGGGCGCAAATCCAGTGTATTTACCCCTTTTGTTGTTAACATTGACAACAATTCGTCCGCATTTTCGTTGGCATAAGACTCCACTCCGACAGGAAGCAGTGCATCTTTTGCATCTTCCTTATAAGGAGCCTGAACATATAAAAACGGAATTCCTTCCTCCGAAAGGTACTCGGAAAAATCCGCCACGCCCTCCGCCATAGGTTCCATCTTTATTTTGTCCAAAGGCTCCGTCAGCATTCCGTTATTAAGAAGTACCACACTATTGCAAACTCTCTGACCGGTCAGTCGGGCAAACAATCCGTTCACGTTGACAAAGAAGTTTTTCCCCGACCACGCATCGGAGCTATACGCATCCTGAACCTCTCCCACAAACTCCTGAAAGGATGTTTCCCTCTTTAGAAACCGTTTTGCAGGCCCGGCTACCAGAAAAATATTGATACAGGCAAATGCGGCAATAAACACTGTCAGGACAATGGTCAGCCACAATTTGGCACGATTTTTCTTCATACAATCCTCCCTAGAAATTAAAGTAAATAAACGGATTGTGGGCGTCCATTACCAAAAAGGACACACTTACCACAAAAAGTAAAAGCTGCACAGCGCATCCGATATAGTCGCATACTGCCGCTGCTTTTTCACCCTTTGCGGACAGTTTTTCCTTCCAGCGGCTAACTGCCGGCATGGCACACAAAATTCCAAAGAAAAGAATAACTGCATATTCTCTTGCCTGAAACATAAACTGCCGGTCTGTAAGCCCTGCTTCGGTCATACCAAACATGGTTCCGATAAAGGAAAGACCGCTCTCCACGCTTTCTGCCCGAAACATCACCCAGCCAATCAGCACCACCAGCAAAGTAAAAATGCGATACATCGCCCGAAAGGCTTTTCCCGCCTCTGCTTTTTGAGGAATTGACAGCAGTTTTTCTGTAATAATTACTGCACCGTGCAACATACCCCAAAGCAGGAAAGTCCAGTTGGCGCCATGCCAAATTCCCGTTGCCAGCCACACAACGGCCAGGTTAAAGACCAGGCGACCCTTTGAGGATACCCGGGAGCCACCCAGCGGGAAATACACATAATCCCGGAACCAGGTGCCCAGGGAAATGTGCCAACGCCGCCAAAACTCCGTTACCGTTCCGGAAATATATGGATAGTTAAAATTCTCCAGGAAATGAAATCCGAACATTTCTCCCAGACCAATGGCCATCTCGGAATATCCGCTAAAGTCAAAGAAAATCTGCAGAGCATAACAAACCGCTCCCAGCCATGCCATTCCGGTGCTCAAAGATTCCGCCGCAAATGCGGTATCCGCCACTTTCGCAAGTAAATTTGCCAAAAGAATTTTTTTATTGAATCCGTACAGAAACCGAAGCACTCCATGGCAGAATCCTTCTTTTGTAATGGTACGCGCTTCAATCTGATCCATAATTGTGGTATAGCGGACAATCGGTCCTGCAATCAGCTGCGGAAACAGGGAAATATAAAGTCCCACATAAAACGGATTCTTCTGCGCAGGAACTCCCCGGTACACATCCACCACATAGCTTAATGCCTGAAAAGTGAAGAAGGAAATTCCAATCGGCAGGACAAACTTTGTCTGTGGTAAAATGTCAGGAAACATCCCCGTCACAAAATTCATATATTTAAATACAAACAGCATGCCGAGGTTGACAATCAGGTTTACCCACAAAATAACCCTGCACACCGATTTCTTATCGCGTAACAGTTCTATCCCCCACGCAGCCAGATAATTTATCAAAATAGACGCAAGCATCGCCAGAACAAACTTTGGTTCTCCCCAGGCGTAGAAAAACAGACTGGCAAACAGCAGCCAGTAATTCCTGAGCTTTCCGCGCAAAATAAAATATCCTCCGATAACCGCCGGAAAAAACAAAAATAAAAATTCCATACTTGTAAAAAGCATCTGTTCTATCCTCGTCTCTATAGTTTAAAGAGTCTTCCCTGTATAAATCATACAGTGGCTATTATATCACACAAATTAAAAAACGGATAGGTATTCCCATCCGTTTTCTTTACTTATTTTTTCTCATTTGCCTGTGCTAATTTGAAATTTTCAATCGGGCTGCG
This sequence comes from Lachnospiraceae bacterium, assembly GCA_045541595.1. Lineage (GTDB taxonomy): Bacteria > Bacillota > Clostridia > Lachnospirales > Lachnospiraceae > SIG299. The sequence goes on from JAZQJL010000358.1 coordinate 4,077, forward strand.
GGTAGACTCCTCCAGCTTTCTGCGCTGTGTGAACATAATACACCCGTGCCGCATGTTTCCTGCTTCCGCTCCGGAAATATCGCAAACACCTACATCACTTGTTTTCATTCCGTCCTCACCCGGTTTATGTGTCCAGTGCTGACACTCTCCGCAATAAGCCATTGTATTCTACCTTTCTCCTTTGTGTATTTACCTCTAGCTTACATGATATTCCAAAAAAAAGCAATGGTTTTCTTTATTTTAGGGAGGGATTTGGTCTTCGTTCCACTTCGGTCAGCGCATAACCGAGGTCCACTGGACCTCGTGCGCCCCACTCCACCACCATAGAATCACAGTGCTTCAAAATTTCTTTCGACATGAACAAAAAAAGACAGAACCCTTTCGGATTCTGTCTTTTTTTGTTAGTAGCGAGAGAGGGATTTGAACCCAC
>JAZQJL010000359.1:0-4042 GCA_045541595.1 Lachnospiraceae bacterium
TCCGGCACGCCGTTAAAGGAAAGGCTTCCCTTCTGATAAATGCGGAGCAGGGCATCTCTGGTTTCCTGCTGCATTTTTTTAATTTCTTCTAAATCAGTTTGCGGTACTAACTTACCGCAAAGAGACCGGCCCATTTCGGAACCGGCATATTTTTTTAACTGTTCAATGATTTTGTCATATTCCAGCGTTTTTAACGCACGTTCATTCATTTTGCCTCACTCCAATCATGGCGATGCAGATGGCCCTCCCGGTTCATGCCCTCGAAATTATTCTGGCGTAATGCTTCATACAGCATAATTGCCACGGAATTTCCAAGATTCAGCGAACGGATTTCACCAATCATCGGTATGCGTACAGAAGTGTCCCGGTATTGAAGCAGAATCTCCTCCGGGATGCCTGCACTTTCCTTGCCGAACATAATGTAGTCGTCCGGGCCGTATTTCGCTTCCGTATAGGCCTTTTCCGCCTTGGTGGTCGCCATATAAATCTTTGCTCCCGGATTCTTCTCCAGGAACTCCTCAAAGTTCTTATATACTGCCAGGTCTAAGTCCTTCCAGTAATCCATACCGGCGCGGCGCACGGCCTTATCACTGATGTCAAAGCCCAGAGGCTCAATCAGATGCAGTTTTGTGCCCGTTGCCACACAGGTACGTCCGATATTTCCCGTATTTGCCGGAATTTCCGGCTCTAATAAAACAATGTTCATCGTTATTTCCGCCTTGCTTTTTCGTACTCATCCACACGGTTTGGTTCCAAAAATCTGGTTTCTTCCCCATTAAGAAGAATCCGGTCATTGCCGTCCGTCATTCTTCCGATGACTGCCGCAGGGATTCCCTGCTCCGCCAGTGCCCTGATGGCTGCCGTACTGTCATGGGTTAAAAACAGCAGTGCACCGTCTCCCTTTAACTGGTACGGATTCACATCAAAATACTCGCAGATTTCCACCGTTTCCTGACAGATCGGAATCTTTTTTAAATCCAGTTCCACGCCGGCCTGAAGACGCTCACAAAGTTCCCAGACCGCGCCGAACACGCCGCCCTCTGCTACATCATGCATATGACGGATTCCATGTTCTCTCAATATCTTCGCTTCGCCGCACACGGAAATTTGCGTTTCTCTTACCGCTGCTTTCTCAATAAATCCATAGGTATAGCGTTCATGCAGATTTTCTCTGTAATGTTTTGCCAAAAGTGCCGCTCCTGCCAGACCGGCAGACTTTGTCATCACCAAATCGCTTCCGTACACATCCTCCTGAAGGGTCATAACTACCGGGGCTGCTCCCATTGCCGTAACGGAATACACCGGTTCTGTTACAAAAGAGCTTACCTGGGTATGACCGTTTACAAGAACTACGTCCGCTGCTTCACAAGCCTCCGTCAGTTCTTTCATTACGGACTTTAATTCTTTTTCTTCTGCGGATTCCGGCAACATCAGCTGTACCGATACAGCCGTCGGAACACTTCCCGCCGCCGCCAGGGAATTGCAGACACGATGCACCGCCAGTGCCGCCAGCCCTTCCTCTGCTCCCGCAAGGGCGGTTGAGGATACTGCCATCACACCGGTCATTTCCTCCTGGGCAAACAAACCGGCATCACTGCCGATGGCCGCCTCTGACACCATGTGTTGCCGCTTCTGCTTGTTCACTGTTTTTATTACGGACCGTTTTAATACGGCCTCCGACACTTTTCCGGATTTCATCGTAAGCCTCCTAATTTGTTGACTTTTTCCTGTATCACCCTTATACTAAAGAATGTAAGCGAGCATAGGAAGAATCATGGCAAATACCAAAATAATAACAATAACTTTTGCAATCATTTGTGTTTTCTTTCTGTTCATTTTTATATTACTCCTTTCAACATTAACCATAGAAATGAGGTTTTATATGATACCTGTTTTTTTTGTCTCAACCATTCTTCTGGTTCTTTGGATTCATTACCAGAAATCCCGGACCGACCGTATTGCTTCCAAAAGCAGTGAAGCCTTTTGGGAACGGGAACATCAGGCAAACCTTACCAGAAAAAAAGACATCTCTAACCTAAATTATATCACGGTTCCTATCCATAGTCTTCCGTTTCCTGAAACCGGTCAGGAAGAAATAACGGATATTCAAAAGCACATTGTAGCACTGTCCTCTGAAAAAATTGTCAACTTTACCGGTCTCAGTAACACTGATTTAAAGCTTCAGTATGGTGCTCCAAACATTAATATTCTAATGGAATACGACAAAAACTATTTGGAGCTGGTTCGAAGTCTGTACCGCTACGGAAAAGTACTCTATGAAGCGGAACGAAAGGACGAGGCCTCCGTTGTTTTAGAATATGCCCTGTCCATTAACACCGACATCAGTGCTAATTATACCTTACTTGCCACAATTTATAAAGAAAAAAATGAAACAGACCGCATAAATTACGTAATTTCCTGCGCGGAATCTCTTTCTTCCATGACAAAAAAGTCTTTACTTACTAATTTAGTGGCTATAAGGGACTCTGCCGTAAGCCAATAGCAGCTTATCAATCAACCGGGAAGCCTCACTCTTTGACAGGTCTTCCATGCTATATTTCTCTTCCAGCTTATGATATTTCAAAATGGCGCTCAGGTAGGAGCGCTGTTTTTTTGTTATCGGCTCGGTTTTCTTTGCCTTAAAATACATGGGCACCGGTTCAAACAACTCCGGTTCCTTCTGCATTGCCCGAAGACACCGGTAAACTTCCACCGTTACCCTGGCATCTTCAAAGGCTCTGTGGGCCCGCTCGTTGGTCAGTCCAAAATGCTCCACCATGGTTTCCAGCTTTTTATTCGGCAATTCCGGGCAAAGTACCCTGGAAAGTTTCAACGTATCAATGCCGTAAAACTGCGGTTCCAACAATCCGCACCGTCTAATTGCCTGGACAATAAAGCTGTGGTCAAAACTGATATTATGCCCAAGCAAAATCGTATCTTCTCCCAAAAACTCCAGCAGTTGTTTTATGGCTTCCTTTTCCTCGGGAGCATCTGTAAGCATGTCATCCGTAATTCCCGTCAGCTCCGTAATTCGTTCCGGTAACGGCCGCCCCGGCTGAATCAGGGTGCGAAATATTTCTCCCGTCTCCGGGCGGAACGCGCCGATTTCAATGATGCGCTCTTTCTCCGGGCTGATTCCCGTGGTTTCTACGTCAATGGCAATGATTCCTTTCATGCCTTTGTACCTCCCGCCTTACAAACATCAGCCAAAAAGCATTCGGTGCATTTCGGATTTCTCGCCGTACAGATAGTTCTGCCCAGCGTAATGATATGAATGTTATATAAAATCCAGTGGTCCTTTGGCAAAACCTCCATCAGGTCAAATTCAATTTTTTCCGGATCCTGCTCTTTGGTAAAACCCAATTTGTTGGAAATTCTCTTCACATGGGTGTCCACCACAATACTCGGTTCCTTGTAAATATTGCCCCGGATGACATTGGCGGTTTTTCTGCCCACTCCCGCCAGGGAAGTTAAGTCCTCCAGAGTTCTTGGCACTTCGCCGCCAAATTCCGTCAGTACCCGCCTTGCACAGGCAATGATGTTTTTTGCCTTGTTATGATAAAAGCCGGTGGCATGGATGTCCTGCTCCAGTTCCTTTACATCAGCCTTCGCAAAGGCCTCCACATCCTTGTATTTCACAAACAAATCTTTGGTCACGATATTAACTCTGGCATCGGTACACTGGGCACTTAAAATGGTTGCCACCAAAAGCTGCCAGGGATTTTCATGGTCTAAGTAGCATTTGTAGTCTGTACCGTATTGGGTGTCCAGGCGCTTCAGTACCTCCGCCACCCGTTCTTTTTCTTTCTGGGATAATCTGCGCTTTGCCATTCAGGCACCGCCTTTCTGTTGTGTTGTTGCTAGCTCATTCTTGTGGTTGCTCCGCCATGCATTGCCTCCCGTTGTTCATAGGAAAACAACACCCGGCACGCTTTTCCGGTAGCCTCACCGGCTTTGGCCGTACACACCGGTTCAAAGGAAAATTGCTCCATATCGTGCATACCCTCTTCCTCCCTGGTTACGTCAAAGGCCAGATAGGCCT
>JAZQJL010000360.1:0-23616 GCA_045541595.1 Lachnospiraceae bacterium
AACAGGAAAATCATCAGGAGCAACGGAAGCATCATGGAAAACAGCTGTCCGGTGGCATCCTTGTCAGTAGCCATATCGTATTTTACGGTACCTGCATTGATATCGAAGCGGTTGGTTAAGGTTGCTTCATAGTTTTCCAAAAGACTCATCACCATGGAATATACGGTGGAGGATTCGGAACGGGCGGAATTGTGGTAAATTTCAATATTTGGAGCAGCAGTACCGGAGGCAATGTCATAGGAAGACATATCGGCAATAAAGTTTTCAGGGAAAACTAAAAGTAAATCTGCTTCTTTTTCCGATAAAGATTCCTGAATACCGGCGATTTCCGCGTCGCCCACAGACTGCCATTCCACCGGAAGTGCTTCCAGCATTGGAGAAAATTCCTCCGGCATATTTTGTACATAAGCGGTACCTACGTAATCATCGGAGGTGGTTAGCTGATTGGACATCATAACGCCCATGAGGCTGTATAGGAGGTAAATCATAAGACCCGGAACTAAAATTACGGAGATTACCATTCTTTTATCGCCGAAAAAGCGGGCGAATTCTTTTTTGATTATCGTCAGTGTATTATTTTTCATTGATGCTACCTACCTTTTCCTCGTAAATTTCAAAGAATCTGTGTTCCAGGTTCTTGCCCTGTGTGATGTTATCCAGGGTATCACAGGCAACCATCTGGCCGTTGATGACCATGCCCACTCTGTCACAAAGCTTTTCAATCAGGCTGAAAATATGGGTGGAAACAATAATAGACTTGCCCTGACCTTTCAAATCCTGTAAAAAGTCAGTGACTACTTTAGCGGTTAAAACGTCCAGGCCGTTGGTAGGTTCGTCAAAGATGATGATATCCGGATCGTGAACCAGGGAAATCACCAGAGAGGTTTTCTGTTTCATACCGGTGGAAAGGTTGCCGACCTTCACCTCAGCAAATTTATCAATGCCGAAGCGCTCAAAGTAGTTTTTCTTACGCTCTGTGGCGACATCGGCAGGTACACCGTGTAATTCAGAGAAAAAGTCATACAGGTAGTTTGGAGTAAAAAATTCTTCCAGCTTCAGTTCGCTGGTAAGGAAACCGATTTTGCTGCGGACCATCTCCGGCTCATTCATGACACTGGCACCATCCACGATGGCATCACCGGAATCCGGACGGATTAAAGTGGCTAACATACGAAGTGTGGTGGTTTTTCCGGCGCCGTTCGGTCCCAGTAAGCCAAATACTTCTCCCTTATAAGCGGTAAAAGATAAATCGTTAACGGCTACCTTTACCTTATCATTTGTTTTTTCAATTTTCTGCTGTTTTGCAGACAGCTTGAAGGTTTTTCTCAAGCCTTTTACTTCTAAGATTTTTTCCATGGTGTTATCCTTTCTTTGTTATTCTCCCGAGAACATAGAATTTTTTATGTATACGCCCATATCGGAACTCTTTGTTCTATATGGTACTTCGATGTATCGCACTGCAATACTCGCACCACGATGTATAATATATCGCAGTGCAATATAAATGTCAATACTTTTTAATAAATTATTTTAGGAATTTGGAAGAAGTATAGTGAATTTGGAAATGTTGTGTTATACTGAACAGAAAAGGAGCACTGCAACATCTTCGATTTGCGGACAGAGGAGAACAGTATGTCAAAAGAAATTTATGAGTTATTCCGGAAGACGCTTCCTTACGTTGTGCGGGATGAGGAAACAGCGTTGCGGATTTTAGAAAATAGAGAGAACAAAATTATAGAAGAGCGGAATGCAGCACATCAGTTGATTGGTGTTTCTGTCATACATAAAAACACAATCCTTCTGCTTTGTGTAGAGAAAGAATACCGAAGGCAGGGAGTTGGCTCCCGGTTGCTGAAGGAATCGGAAAACATAATTCGGGCCGCAGGCTATGATGAGGTTTCGATCGGGGTTGACGAGGATTATCTTATGCCGGGGGTTCCGACAAGCAAGCGGTATGCTCCTGCGGTAAATGAGCAGTTGGACGAGCGCATTACTGATACAGCCAGCCGCTTTTTTGAAAAGCGCGGTTACGCTCATTCCTGGGACTGTAACTGCTTTGATATGAAGTTCCCTCTTTGTAAGTTTGAAAAAGAGGAGTACAGCATCGGTGATATCATAGATGGTGTTTGTTACCGCTTTGCAACCATAGAGGACAGGGAGAGTGTCAGTGCTTGCACCAACGTAGCTTGCGAAGAATTTACAAGATGGTATCAGGATGAGTTTTTGTATACAGAGAATGAGTCCTCCAGAGTATTAATTGCAGTGGAAGATGGTAAAACTGTCGGCACCCTGATGGTGGATACAGACAGGGAAAGCGGTCTTGGCAGTGTGGGATGTACTACAGTTCATCCGGAGTATCGGGGAAGGCATATCGCAGTGAATATGGTAACGCTGGGGACAAAGCATTTAAAGGATGTCGGAATGAAGGAAGCGTACTTAAGTTACACCTATTCCGGGCTGGACTATTTATATGGATATGCCGGATACAAAATTTTTGTGTATTTCATGATGGCGAAGAAGAAGCTGGTTTGATTTTGCCCGGGTAACAGGAAAAGCTGAAAGAAAGAAGTGAACAGTATGATTAAGGATATAAAACAAAAGGACTTGCCGGAGTGCGTCTGGGTCATTCGGGACAGCTTCGACACTGTAGCAAAAGAATTTCAGATTACCGAGGAAAACGCTCCTCGTTTTACCGCCTTTGCTACCGATGAAGGCCGATTGAACTGGCACTTAAACGGGGAACACCGGCCCATGTTTGGCTATGTGGCAGATGGAAAAATAGTTGGATATTATTCACTTCTTTGGCTGGAAAATAAGGAATGTGAACTGAACAATTTAAGCGTGCTGCCGGCATACCGTCACGAGGGCATCGGAGCTAAACTGTTGGAGCATGCTTATGAAACAGCAAAAGAGCATGGCTGCACTAAAATGAAAATCGGCATCGTAGAAGAAAATCAGGTGCTCCGACGGTGGTATGAAAAATTGGGGTTTGTTCATGTGGGAACGCAGAAGTTTGATTTCTTTCCGTTTACCTGCGGGTATATGGAGAAGGTATTGCAGTAGAGGAGGAGAAACGTGTTCAGAGAACTAACAAGAAAAAACAAGCAATTATTTGCAGAGGATTGCATATCGGTTTTGCAGAGTGAAACCAGAGGGGTTCTTTCTGTGTTGGGAGATAACGATTATCCCTACGGCATGCCAATGAATCACTGGTACAATGAGGAAGACGGCGCTATTTATTTTCACTGCGGAAATCGGAACGGACACCGGCCGGATGCGTTGAAGAAACATGATAAAGTCTCATTTTGCGTATTTGATCAGGGGTACCGAAAGGAAGGAGACTGGGCGCTGAACGTAAAGAGTGTTATTGTATTTGGCCGTATGGAAATAGTAGATGACAGGGAAACAATCATCGGGATTACGACAAAATTGAGTCATAAGTTTACACAGGATGAGGAGTACATAAAAAAGGAAATTGAACTATATGGACATGAAACGCTTCTGCTTAAGTTAGCACCGGAGCACATTTGTGGGAAACTGGTGACAGAATCGTAAACGGGTTGTAGATATTTTTGACATGTGGAAAGGATGAACGCAAATGAAGGCATTATTTATTTTACTATTATTACCGGTGATTTATTATGTACTTTATATCAATGGTTATATGATTTCGGGCAGTAAATCCGCCAAGGCCTTTGTGGGCAAAAACCGGGGAACCAATACCTTTTGGACCCAGTTTGTGGAGTGCAGCGGAGAGCTAAAAAAAGTGGCAAAATTCCGCAAAAGTAAGGAATATCAGTTTCATTTAAACGCCGGTCTGGCCTACGGAAGCGTTTCGGTGGAACTGCTTAATAAGGAAAAACAGGTAGTGATGTGCCTGACACCGGAGAATCCGGAGGGAAGTATTATCGTGGATAAAAAGCAGAGATACTACATGGTGTATAAGTTTGAAAACGCCAGCGGGACCTATGAACTGACCTGGGAGTAAAGGAGTAAAAAGTGAAACGGACAATGTTAAACAGAGTGGATGCACCTTATACGTTACATGACAGACATGTGGTGGCATTTGACATACAGGAAGATACGCTGATTTTGCGCATTGAGCCCGGGCTTAAGAAATGTGTCATGGAATATGTGCAGGAAAAGGGCTATGTGGAATTTCAGAAGGTGGATTGGGATTTTTGTTTTGCCTATGTAATCAATACAGTGGAAAACGAAGGGAAATTTACCGGAGAAAAGTTCTTCCTAAAGGATTTTATTACACAGTTTGAAAACAGTACCTTAGAGATTATTGATGAAACCTATGGGGCATATCAGACCAAGTATAGCGGCTGGCTTACCATCGGCGACCAGCCCTTCAAAGAATGTTGGATTGACATTTGCCATTTGAGAGATGTGGTGTTTGTGACGGAGGAAAAAGGCAATGATTAATTTCAGAGGAATTACAGAAGATAATTTTGATATTATTATACAAATGAAACGCCCGGAGGACGAGCATTTTGTGGCATCTAATGCTTACTCATTAGCGCAGGCGTGGCTGTATCGTGAAAATAACGATGTGTATCCTTTTGCTGTTTATAACGACGAGGAACCGGTAGGTTTTATGATGCTGGATGAGGATTTGGAAGAGCGCTGTCTGATTATCTGGCGTATCATGTTTCCGTTGGAACATCAGCAGAAAGGTTATGGCACGGAAGCAATCAAAAAGATTGTGGAGCTTGCAAGAGCATCCGGGAAGTATGATTTTATGATTATGGATTATGCACCGGATAATAAGATTGCAGAGCATGTGTACACGAAGCTTGGCTTTCAACCGACAGGAGAAATCAACAACGGGGAGATTGTGTTGCGGATGGATTTGCAGTAGATGGGGAGAGGTTTTTATGAGTGAATACACATGTGAAATTGCGTCCTTCGAAGAAATGAACACCAAATGGGACTACGAAATCGCTCATGCGGGAGCGGATAAAGACAACTGGATTACTTGGAAAAAGAGCAGCCTGGAGCATATGCTGGAGGGAAAAGCACTGCCTTACTACGGCATCTTAGACGGTCAGATTATCAGCGAAGCCACCGCAATAGTAGATGGTAGCGTCGCCCAGAACAGTGTTGGTCTTGTGGATGCGAAAACTGCATATTTATCAGCCTTTCGAACCATTCCGGAATATCAGGGCAAAGGATATTTCTCAAAGTTATTCAAATTCATGCTGGAAGATTTAAAGAGTCGTGGATACGAAAAAGTGACCCTTGGCGTGGAACCGGAGGAAACAAAAAACAAAGAAATTTATTTCCGTTACGGTTTTACGGAGCATATAAAAAACGGTGTGGAAGTTTATCCGGACGGAACAAGGATTGATGTGGAATACTATGGGAAGAGGCTGTAACAATGGAAAAGAAAAAGATTTTATTCACTGCATTTTTAGGAACCTCTGCAGAACGGTTGCTTAAAAATGCAACTGCAGAAAAAGAATATGAAATTCTTCTGCTGCCCAATGATAAAACAAGAGATTCCGAATTGTTGACAGAAGCCCTGCAACAGGAACACTTTGAGTATGTCATCAGCCTTGGCCAGCGGCCAAATATCAAAAACAAGGTACATATTGAAAGGACGGCAAGAAAGGCCGGGGAGACCGTCAACACCCTCTTTGAATGTAAAAAGTTACAATGCTGTCTGGAGCAAAGCGGTCTGTCAGTCCGGCTTTCCGCCAACGCCGGAACCTCTTTCTGTAACGAGTTGTATTGGAATGGATTGCAATATATTATGAAGCAGAAATCAGACACGCAAATGGTGTTTCTGCATGTACCCTTGGAGAAGAATATTTCAGATGTGGGTGAATTTAGAAAAAAGTTATTTGATGGTTTGGAAGAATTTTTTATATGATGAAGGAACGGAGCGGATAAACGGTAATGAATTACAGTAATCATACTACAGGAAGACATGCACAGGAAATTTTAGCCTTGCAGCACCCGGATGGCACATGGGGAGATATGTTTCACTCTTTTGCCCAGCCAAATAGAAAAAGCCCGCTGACCACAGAGCAGGCACTTCGTCGGTTAAAGGCTCTTGGATTCACTATAGAAGATGAACCAATTCGCAGGATTGTGGATTGTATGGTTTCCTGCTTAGAGGGAGAGCGTACGATTGATAACTATCGGGAAAAAGGCTATGACTGGGATTTGTTTTCTCGCATGATGTTGTCTGCATGGGTGAGACTTTTCGACCCGGACAATGAGGTGGCATTGGCTTTTGCGAAGCAGTGGGCCAATATAGTCGAAGCTGCCTTTGCCGGTGGAGAGTTTTATCAGACGGCATATTCCGAGGCTTTTGCCCGGGAGTTTGCAAGAAATCAGACACCTATTAAAGAAATCGGGCTTACTGTTTTTTATCCGATGAATTTATTGCATGGTGTGCTGACGGAGGAAACAGAACGGAATATGCTGGACTATGTGTTGACAAGTCCGAGTGGTATTTATTATATTTATGCAAAACCATTGAACCGGCTTCCGGCAGAATTTGCCTCCAGGGAAACCAGCTTTTATCTGGCAGCAATGGAGATTTTGGCAGGCTTCAAAACGGCAAGGGAGAAGCTTTCCTTTGTGATGGACTGGCTGGAAGCAAATCGTGATGAAAACGGACAGTGGGATTTGGGAGCAAAAGCAAAAGACAACGTGTACTTTCCACTGTCGGATTCCTGGCGGAAGGCGGAGGACCGGAGAGCAGACTGTACGGAGAGAATAGAAAGGCTGATACAACGTATAAAGTAGAAAATAAATAGGAAAAAGAAATTTTGCGGGAGACAAGGCTATGTCATACGATTGTGGATTTCAAAAAGAAAATAACTGGTTCCGTTACCGGGCGGCGGCTATTATTGTGGAGGATGGCTGTGTGCTGTTTGCCGGTAACGAGGTAGATGACTATTATTACTCCATCGGCGGCGGAGTACATATGAATGAAACCGCAGAGGAAGCGGTGCTTCGGGAAGTATTTGAGGAAACCGGGGTGCATTACGAAATTGAGCGGTTGGCTGTGATTCATGAGAATTTCTTCGAAGGAGCGGGCGGAACTCTTGGTGACTTGAAATGTCATGAGGTGGCATTTTACTTCAAGATGAAGTCCCAAGGTACAAGAAAACTTCACAGCAACAGCTATACTTGCGGCAATATCAAGGAAGACATGCACTGGATTCCAATCGAAGAATTGGGCAAAGTCAGAGCATTTCCGAGATTTCTAAAGGACTATTTAAAGGAAGAACCTAAGGAAATTGTACATATTGTGACTCACGAAGAAGTATAAAACGGGGGAAATATGATTTTACATACAGGACTCAGAACGGATATCCCGGCATTTTATCCGGAGTGGCTGGCAAATCGCCTGAAGGCAGGATTTGTACTGGTACGCAATCCGTTCAATCCGGAGCAAATAACAAAATATCGGATTTCACCGGAGGTGGTGGATGTCATTTCATTTTGCACCAAGAATCCGGAGCCTTTCTTTCCGTACCTGCCTCTGCTAAAGGAATATAGCCAATACTGGTATGTGACAATTACACCTTACGGAAAAGAAATAGAACCCGGGGTACCGGAGAAGGAAAAGGTATTGGACGTCTTTGGCAGATTGTCAGAACTGGTGGGAAAGGGTTCCGTTGGCTGGAGGTATGATCCGGTTTTTCTTTCAGAAAAGTATACAGTGAAAAATCACATAGAAGTCTTTGAATATATGGCAGAGCGATTGGCAGACTACACAGATACCTGTGTGATTAGTTATATTGATTTATACAAAAAAGTAAAACGTAATTTCCCGGAGGTGCAGGAAGTCGGGAAAGAAGATAGACGTACTTTGGCAAAGGAATTTGTACGCATCGGAAAGCAGTATGATATTACAATCAAAGCCTGTGCAGAGAGCACGGAATTGGAAGCCTATGGAGTAGATTGCAGCGGTTGTATGACGAAAGAGGTTTATGAAAAGGCCATAGGTTATACATTAAAGGTACCAAAAATAAAGAGTGCAAGACCGGAATGCGGCTGCTTGCTTGGCAGTGATATTGGTGCGTACAATACCTGCGGACACTTGTGCCGATATTGCTATGCAAATTATGATGAAGAAACGGTATGGAAGAACATGAGGCGTCATAACCCTATGTCTCCGCTACTGTTGGGAGAACCGGAGGAGGGTATGACAATTCACGAGGCAAAGCAGGAAAGCTGGCGGGACGGGCAACTGAAGCTTTGGTAAAATTGGAAAATTCGCATGAAATTTATAGGAGATGCAATCTATGAAAGCAATACAGGTAAATACGCAAGTGCAGGGCGTAAAATGGATATTTTTTGATGTGGGCTCCACTCTCATGGATGAAACAGAAGCTTATAACCACCGTATCCGGGATGCCATTGCCGGAACGGGCATCACCTTGGAGCAGTTTCAGGAAAAACGCCTGGAGTTTGCAAAAAAAAATTTAAAAAGCGATTTAGAAGCATTCAAATTCTTTGGTTTGGAAAAACCGGCCTGGCATGGCGAGGATGAGGTACCGTATCCTGAGGCGGAGGAAATTTTGCGCTATTTAATAGGGCTTGGCTACAGAATCGGCGTGATTGCCAACCAGTCCCTTGGGACGGCAGAACGCCTGGCCAAGTGGAATCTGTTACAATATATTGATGTGGTGGCGGCTTCTGCAGAGCTTGGTGTAGCAAAACCGGATCCGGCAATATTTCAAAAAGCCTTTGAAATGGCCGGCTGTGCGGCGGAAGAAGCGGTCATGGTGGGTGACCGGCTGGACAATGACATGGTCCCGGCAAAGAAGCTGGGCATGCGGACAATCTGGGTAAAGCAGGGATTTAATGCATATCAGGATACGACTCTGCTGGAGCAGAAGTATCAACCGGATGCATCGGTGGAAAATCTGTCGGAATTGAAATACTACTTCCATGATGTGCTGACCGGTTATGCAATTCCGGCCGGTTCCCGGGAGTCTTATAAATATGTGGTGGTGTGCTCCAACTATCAGGGCAAATGGCTCTTCAGCCGTCATAAAAAGCGTACCACCTGGGAGACCCAGGGCGGTCATGTGGAGCCGGGAGAAACACCTCTTCAGGCCGCAAAGCGGGAACTTTATGAGGAAAGCGGAGTGACTAAGGCAGACTTGTATCCGGTTTGTGATTACAAGGGCTTTCGAGGACCTCGTTTTTCCTACGGTATGGTCTTTTTGGCAGTGGTGCATGAACTTGGTGAACTGCCGGAGAGTGAAATGCAGGAAGTGAGAGCGTTCGAAGAACTTCCAAAGAATCTGACGTATCCGGTTATGACACCGCTTTTAGTGGAAGAAGCGGGCAAACTGTTAGTTGAGAAAGGTTGAAAATGATGAAAACATTTTTGTGCGAATATATACATCCGGAAGCGAGAAAAGAACTGGAGTCTTTTTCTGAAATTGTTTCCGACTGGGAGCGTCTGCCGGAGTGCGATGCTATCATTAATCGAAATTTGCAATTAACCGGAGAGGTACTGAAAACGGCAAAGAATATGAAGGTAATTGCAGTTCATGGTACCGGAATGGACGGCGTGGACTCAGAGGCAGCCAAAGCACTGGGGATACAGGTGTTTAATACGCCGTATCGTAATGCGGCTTCCGTAGCTGAATTAAATGTCGCTCTGATGCTGATGGCAGCAAGAAAGGTAACGCAGATTCAGAAGAACCTGGCGGCAGGCGATTCTTTTGCCGATTCTTCCGTGATGTCCGGTTTGCAAGGTCTGGAACTTGGCGGAAAAACCGTAGCCTTTCTCGGAGTTGGGGAAATTGCAAAAAAGACAATTGTCATCTGTAAAAATGGGTTTTCCATGAACTGTGTCGGATGGTCCCGGAGCTTAACGGAAGAGAAAGCCGCAGAACTGGGCATCCGGTATGCCGGCAGCATAATAGATGCGGTGGAGAATGCCGATTTTGTAGTGCTTGGCATGGCATTACATGAGGAAACCCGTGGAATGATCGGTAAAAAAGAATTATCCGCTATGAAACCGGGCGTGATTTTCATCAACACCGCCCGCGGTGCATTGGTGGATGAATCGGCTTTGCTTGCGGCTTTGTCAGAGAAAAATGCAGAGGGAAAAACTCATCTTGCCGCAGCAGGCCTTGATGTGATTGTAGAAGAACCAATCACCTGCGGACATCCATTGTATAAACTGCCAAACGTTATTCTTACTCCACACATTGGTGCCAACACGGAAGAGGCCCTTTACCGCGTCGGCATGGCCTGCGTGGACGGAATCAAAGAAAGGTTAGGCTTGTGATTCTGCGTACATGGACAAACAATCCCATGCCGCTTTTCTATCACACTTTTGTAAAAGTATTTTCTTTTATTACATGCGGACAGCCAAACCAAAATTAAAAAGGTACCTTGAAGGACCGTTAGCGATGAGCGGGTCCACCAAGGTACCTTTTTAATTTTGGTTTGGCGTCCCATATAGCAAAAGAAAATGCTTTATGTTTTATAAAAAGTGTGATATAATAAAACGGCATATGATTCTTTGGCCATGCCGTGTTCATGGCAGAATGTGAGGAAACATGAAAAAAGAGAAAAACAAAGCAAAAATAAAGTTTAAAGGCGCCTTAAAAGCGTATATGCAGTGGCCGGTCTGGCTTGCCATCCTGATGCTCTGCATGGTGCTTAGTATTTATGTGGTAGACAAAGATGCTGCGGGTATTATGATGATTTATACTGCAGTGTATATTGTCTTGGCAGTGGTGCTGTTCGTATTCAGACGTCCCTATATTATAGGCGAGCTGGTGCGCTTTGCGGCAGATCACGGACAGGTGCAGCACAGTTTTATCAAGGAACTGGATATTCCGTACGGTATTATTGACACCCAGGGCCGCCTGGTTTGGGCAAACAACGAATTAAAAGATGTGGTACAGTTCGAAAAAACAGCCCGCAGTTCCGTTCAGGACATTTTTCAGGATCTTTCCCTGGAGCAGCTGCCAACGGTAGAAGAGGATGTAACATTACACATTGTGCACGGAAGAAAAAGCTACCGTGTGCTGTTGCGCCTTCTTGATATGTCCGATTACCGTGATGATATGCCGTGGATGCAGGAAGATGGCGGAAGAGAAAATGTCAACACCATGATTGGCATGTATCTTTACGATGAAACGGAAATCATCGCCTTAAAGAAAGAAAATACCGAAGAAAAAATGCTGGTCGGTATGCTTTATATCGACAATTATGAAGAAGCGTTTGAAGGTGCGGATGAAGTGCGCCGTTCCCTGGTTACCGCCTGGGTGGAACGTGAAATCAACAAGTATATGCAAAGCATTGACGCTATCATTAAGCGTCTGGAAAAAGACAAATATATTTTTGTTTTTAAGCAGAAATATTTAAGCGTGGTAGAGGCAAACCGCTTCTCCATTCTGGAAGAAATCCGAAACTTAAATATTTATGAAATGACGGTTACCATTTCCATCGGTGTTGGTGTGGGAGCATCGACCTATAACAAAAACTATGAGCTTGCCCGTGCTGCTATCGATTTGGCCCTTGGCCGCGGCGGCGACCAGGCTGTGGTAAAAGAGGGAGATAAAATTTCCTACTATGGAGGCAAGAGCGTCCAGATGGAAAAGAACACCCGTGTAAAGGCAAGAGTAAAAGCGCATGCGTTAAAAGAGTATGTGGAAGCAAAAGAGCGGGTTGTCATTATGGGTCATTCCATTGGCGACATTGACTCTCTCGGTTCCGCTATCGGTGTTTACCGCATTGCCAAAACTTTAAATAAAAAGGCCCAGATTGTCATTAACGATGTGACCAGTTCCATCCGCCCAATGCTGGAGCGGTTCCAGGACAATCCGGACTATGAAGAAGATATGTTTATTTCCGGCAGTAAGGCCCAGGAAATTGTAAATGACCAAACACTGCTGGTAGTAGTGGATGTAAACCGTCCGGCTATTACAGAGTGTAAAGAATTACTGGAACTCACTAAGACGATTGTGATTTTAGACCATCACCGTCAGACAGGAGAAGCCATTGACGCGGTTCTTTCTTATATCGAACCGTATGCTTCCTCCGCTTGTGAAATGGTTGCAGAAATTCTGCAGTATATCGGTGAAGGTTTAAAGCTCAAGCCGCTGGAAGCAGATGCCATGTATGCCGGCATTATGATTGACACAAATAATTTCCTGACCAAGACAGGTGTGCGTACCTTTGAAGCAGCTGCTTATCTTAGAAGAAACGGTGCTGATGTAACCCGTATCCGTAAGCTGTTCCGTACGGACTTTACAGAATATCAGGCAAAGGCTCAGGCCGTGTCTTCTGCGGAAATTTTTATGGACTACTATGTATTTGCTGTTTCTGAGAGCCAGGGTCTTGACAGTCCAACCGTAGTTGCGGCCCAGACGGCAAATGAATTACTGAATATCGACCATACAAAGGCGTCCTTTGTATTTACTGAATTTAACGGCAAGGTTTATATCAGTGCGCGATCCATTGATGAATTAAATGTTCAGGTTGCCATGGAAAAAATCGGCGGCGGCGGTCATATGAGTGTGGCCGGTGCGCAGCTGGCAGATTGCACCGTGGGTGAGGCAATGGAAAAAGTAAAGGACGTTTTAAGAGAAATGACAGAGAAAGGGGATATCTAAAATGGAAGTTATTTTATTACAGGATGTAAAAAGCTTAGGAAAGAAGGGGGAAATCGTTAAGGTAAACGATGGTTACGCAAGAAATTTCATTCTTCCGAAAAAGCTTGGTGTAGAGAAAACCGACAAAGCGTTACACGAATTAAAGCTGCAGAAGGCAGCAGAAGAAAAGCGTCAGCAGGAAATTTTAGAAGAAGCACAGGCGCTGGCAAAGAACATTGAAGCCGGCAGCATCACTTTAAAAATTAAGGCAGGTGAAGGCGGCCGTACCTTTGGTTCCGTTTCCACCAAGGAAATTGCTGTGGCATTAAAAGAACAGTTAAAGTTAGAAATCGACAAGAAAAAGCTGCAGCTGGCAGACCCAATCCGTAACTTCGGTACGTATCATGTACCGGTTCGTCTGCATCCAAAGGTAACCGCAGAAATCACAGTAAAGGTAGAACAGGCATAAACATTGGAGAATTGCAATGGAAGAAGCTTTAATAAAAAAAGTACAACCGCATAGTAAAGAGGCCGAACAGGCAGTAATCGGTTCCATGATTATGGACAAGGACGCGTTACTGACTGCTTCCGAGCTTTTACAGCCGGAGGATTTTTACATTCAGCAGTACGGTATTTTGTTTGACGCCATGGTGGAACTTTTGCATGAGGGAAAGCCGGCAGAACTGGTTACCATACTCAGCAAGCTGAAGGAAAAGGGCGTCTCGCCGGAAATTTGCGGCATGGAATTTATCCGTGATGTAACAGATGCCGTGTCTACTTCCGCTAACATCAAATATTATGCGGACATTGTGGCAGAAAAGGCATTGTCCCGTAAACTGATTAAAATTACGGAAGGAATTGCAAATACCTGCTATCTTGATAAAGAGCGGATGGACACCATTTTAGAGGATACGGAAAAGCAGGTGTTCAACATTGTGCAAAAGCGTAGTGCCGGCGAATACGAGGATATGCGCCAGGTGGTGCTCCGTACCTTAAAAAATATTGAAGCAGCGGCAAAGAGTCAGGGACGCATTACCGGTATCGCTACCGGATTCCGTGACCTGGATTACAAGCTGTCCGGTTTGCAAAAACAGGCGCTGATTGTCCTGGCAGCGCGTCCTGCCATGGGTAAAACCGCTTTTGTATTAAATATGGCAGAATATATTTCCATGCATTCCAAGGTGCCGACGGTAATCTTTTCTCTGGAAATGGGTAAAGAATCCTTGGTAAACCGTTTGCTTGCCATGAATTCCAGAGTGGATTCCCAAAGCATTTTAACAGGTGACTTAAAAGACTCTGAATGGGCCGACTTGATGGAAAGTGCCAGAAACATCGGCGAGTCGTCCCTGATTATTGATGACACTCCGGGTATTTCGCTTTCAGAAATGAGATCCAAATGCCGTAAATTAAAATTAGAGCGCGGACTTGGCCTGGTTATCATCGACTATTTACAGTTGATGACCACCAATGGAAGAACAGAGTCCCGTCAGCAGGAAATTTCCGAGATTTCCCGTTCCTTAAAAGCCCTTGCAAGAGAGCTGGACGTGCCGGTAATTGCGCTTTCGCAGTTGAGCCGTGCAGTAGAGCAGCGTCCGGATAAACGTCCGATGATGTCCGACCTGCGAGAATCCGGTGCCATCGAGCAGGATGCAGACGTGGTTATGTTTATTTACCGTGATGAATATTATAATCCGGATACCGAGGAGCCGGGCATTACCGAAATTATCATCGGCAAGCATCGTGCCGGCCCTACCGGAACCGTGAAATTGAAGTGGATGGGCGAAATCCAGAAGTTTGGCAACCTAGAGATGCGTGCCCAGTAAAGAATGTCAGGACTGTTGTTTTCTATAAAGCAACAGTCCTTTTTTGCAGAAAAAGTCGAAATGTATTCCGAATTGTCGACAGAAAAATGGAATAAAATGGAAAATAAACTTGAGAACATACCGTAGAAAAGTTAAAATCGAATTAACAGATTTTGGAAGGAGTGAAACGGTATGGAATGTCAGACAGCGTTAGATCAGGTAAAACAGTTGCAGCAGGAAGGATTTACGGAAGAGATGATCCGTCAGCTCTTACCGAAATTAGAGCAGGTTTCCACGCTGAAGGATGTGGAACGGCAGCAATTAAAACAACGTATGGAACAGTTACTTCCTGAACTGGCAAATGCAAAAACAATGCCGATGGCAGAGGCAGAAAGCAATTTTTACCGTATGTATTCCGGGTTTGGCGGAGCCCTGATGGAGGTGCTGAACCAGAACAACCAGTTGTTATTGGAAAAGATGGACGAGCGTATTTCTAACCGCATCTTAAAAGAAATGAATTTTTTGTTCCGGGAGAGGGAGAATCTTGAGGAGGAGCGGTATCGGAAACTGGACCGCACCATCAGGGAATGCCAGGTATCCCGGCAGAGATTTTCCCTGGAGGAGGAGAGAAGGAAAAAATTCAGATGGAAGTAATATTACGGGAGAATAAAAAGAGGCGTGAGAAGTTCTCACGCCTCTTTTGGTTTGCTTTTGTAGGGGAATTAGCCCTCGATAGCACCTGTTGGACAAGTACCTGCACAAGCACCGCACTCTAAGCAAGCATCTGCATCGATTTCGTAATGAGCTGCTCCTTCTGCGATAGCGCCTACCGGGCATTCAGCTGCACAAGCACCACAGCTTACGCATGTGTCATTGATTGTATATGCCATAATAGTGTCCTCCTTTTAAGTTTTTATTTCTGTACCTATTCTAATATATCTTGAAAGAAATTACAAGTGAAAATTAGTATCAATTTTACTGGAAGTTGACGGAAACTGAAATTTTCCTCGGAAAAGTGGAAATAATATGACTTGACGTCTCGGAAAGATGTGGATATAATCAGTGTAGTAATATTTTAAGGAGGCACGAAAAATGGCAACAGTAACAAAGGAAATGACAATTGGCGAAATTATCATGATAGATCAGGGCGTTATCGCTGTTTTATTAAACTATGGAATGCACTGTATCGGATGTCCTTCCGCACAGGGCGAATCTTTAGAGGAAGCCTGCATGGTACACGGCTTGGATGTACAACCATTGGTTGATGAAATCAATGCATACTTAAGCAGTAAGTAATCGGACAAGTAAAAGCCCCTTGCTTTTAGCAGGGGGCTTTTTTGCGTGAACTATATAATTACATGTTGCAATGCGTCCGTTACAGAACGGTTAGTGTCTGCACGGCATCTGCCTTGAGGATTGGCTTAAAATGCTCTGCAAAGTAAGAAAGAGAAGCATACGCGGTATTCACCGGTGTGCCGTATTCGGAAATAACGTTGCAGATGCGGTTGAATTCTTCCGGTGTGTGATCGGACATATGAAGCACCAGATAGTAATTTGCGGAAACTTCATCCTTGTATAAAATACTTTCACCAAAATAGTATGGAGAAATCAGCTGTGCAAGAGTGGTAACGGCAGTCAGGTTAGGGAAAGAAAAAACTTTAGTAAAACCTGTAGCCGGCGCAGTTTCTTCCTGCGGAAGCGGTTCCGGTGTGTCAGCCACCTTTTCTGTAGTTTCTCTGTTTTTTCCGAGCAATGCGCCTAACTGGCCGAAACATTCCAGTATTTCTTCTGCGACGGAAGAGGTGGTGGAAGAAGAATCTTCATCACGGTCGTCCCGGAAGGAAGAAAAATTGGAAAAACGGGTATCCAGTTCGTCAGGGTCCTCTACCTTTGTTACGACAAGAACAAGACAGTCACCGGAAACCGGAATAGCTTCTATCATAAGTGGAATATCCTCTGCTTCAAAACCGCATTCATAAGATGCCTGAACCATTAATTCACGAAATAAGTCTTTGGCTTTGTCGGAGCCGTAAGCAAGTTCACTGAGTTTTAAATCGCGGTCAGCGAGATCCTGGCGGCTTAAGGTGCATCGAATCTGGGTTTCACTGATTTTTTCGATTTTCATTGTGCTTACCTCCTTGTGTTCCGGAGGAAAATGCCCGCCCGCTTGTGCGGGCAAAGGTGTTACCTCCTAGTTATAAGTACAAAAAGTATAATTGATATTTCAGGTAAAGTCAATATGCGGAATGAAGTTTAAAAAATCTTTACTTTTTGTTAATTTTATTTAGTTAAAAAACTTGCAAGACCGTATAAACGGCGAAATGTTGGTTTTTTATACCGTCAAAATGCACGAAAAATGAGGTGTATTTTCTATGAGGTTCCTAGGCAGAACCCTCTTGTGCTGTGGTTGGAATCAAGTTATAATAGAAATGCAAAGTTACTTGTGTCCCCTCAGTAAAAAGAAAGGAGAATATGTTACCTAACGAATTACTGAACAAGTACAATGTATTACATCTGCTGCATCATGGCATCGGTGGTGACGTGTGGCTGGCAGAGCATAAAGCTCTTGGCGGCAAGCGGGTTTTAAAGTCAATTGAAAAATCACATCCGCAACATGATGTGCTGGCTCGTGAAGCTAAAATTCTGCAACAGTGCCAACATTCTTCTATTCCTATCATATACGATATTCTTGAATTTGATACCCAAACTTATATTGTGGAAGAATTTATCCAAGGAGAAAATTTAAAACAATATATATCACGGCAGAGAAGTATTTCTGCATCTTTGCTTCTTGAAATTTCCATACAATTATGCGACATCTTAATTTTTTTGCACAATCCGGCAAGACAGATCTTACATTTAGACATAAAGCCTGAAAACCTACTGTTCATGGATCGTAAGTTGAAGCTCATTGATTTTGGCAGTGCCATATGCTGTAGACAGCGGGAAACATCAGGCTTCATTTTCGGTACTCCTGCCTATTGCGCACCGGAAATGAAAAACAAGGGAGAGTTGACAGAACGAACTGATATTTATTGTATGGGCAAATGTATGGAGTATGTTCTGTTTCATACGCCCAAAGCCCCGAAGGGATATCGTAATATCGTAGATCGTTGTTTGAGGAAAAAAGGAAAAGAGTATGCTACGGCAGCGCAGGTCCGAAGAAGCCTGGAGAAAATACGCCATAAAAAGAAAACGGAAAAAAGTAAAGAAAAATGGTATGCGGTGACAGGAACAAATTCCGAGCAGGACGGCAGTATGGTCGCACTACAGTTGGCAATGTATTTACGGGACCGGTATCATAAACCGGTGTTGTATCTGGATTGTACCAAAGGTAGGCTGATGGAACGTTTGGAACAGTCAGAAAATCAATTAAAAGAAACCGGGGGACAAAAAAACTTTGCGTTCGAACAAAACGGAATTACGGTGGCAAAACGTGTGACTCCGCAAGAAATCGGTGGATGGCGAAACAGGGGATATGCCTGTGTTGTTGCTTGTTTTGGAGAACAAAATCCGCTCATTTCCGATTGCCCGTATAACCGGTATATCTTTGCCGGTGCAGTAACCGAATTCAACCTGGAACAATGGAGAAAGCTTTTATTACCTTTTGGCAAAGCTTATGATACGGCGGTGGCGCTGACCGGTGGGGATATTTCCCTTGCAAAAGGGGAGTTTGGCAGAGACAATCGCATCAGACCGTTGCCCATGTATTTCGAGGCGTTTGAACAGTCAAAACCGTTCCGAAGGCAAATGAAATGCCTTTTGGGCAGAACGTAACCAGTTGCCGATACTTTGGCAGGAAAACTCGTCACAGGTTCTCTTATCCAATAGACAGCAGGCGGTACAGCAAGGCGGCAGAAAGAGGAACATTCCCGGCCGCTCAATCGGGAGTCATTTCTTCTTTCTGCCGGATGTGAAATTTATAATGACAGTATCTGAAAAATTTGTTATACTTATAGTGGCGGTAAAGCGATTTGTTTAGCCATACTATAGTAAATACAAGAATGGGGTACTTGCAAATATGGAAAAAGCACTGAAAATAAAACTGATTGTCAGTACAATTTTAATATGCGGAATAATTACTGCATTGGCAATTGCATTAGTAAATAAATATACACCAAGTGAAACCATGCGTCCTTTAGACAATTACTACGACGTAGCCCCGGAGGAAGCGGTGGTTTTATTTGAAAATGAAATTTATGGTGAACGGGCACTTCTCAGACAGGGAGGGATTTATCTTACATTAGATACGGTGGACAGCGTATTAAATGATGCGTTTTACCTGGATGAAGAAGAACAGCTGTTAATCTATACGCTACCGGAAGAAGTAATCCGTGCGGAAGAAGGACAGGCCTTTTATCACAGCAACAGAGACTTAATCCAGCTGTCTCATCCGGCATTTATAAAGTTGAATGGAATATATTATGTATCGCTGGATTTTGTTGAGAGGTTTTCCAACATGACATATGCGTTCTACGAGAATCCGAACCGAGTGGTGATTCACCATCAGTGGATTGACTTCTTGTATTACGATACGGTGGAGGCAGAAACGCCAATCCGTTTTGAACCGGATATTAAGAGTGACATACTGCGTTTGGTACCGGCAGGAGAAAAACTGTATTATATCGGAGGTACCGGAGCCGGCGGCAGAAGCTTTATTAAGGTAATGACCCAGGACGGTATTTTTGGCTATGTGCAAAAAATGTTTTTGGGCGAGTCTTATTACGACGCAATGCAAAGCACGTACGTTGAGCCGGAATACACCCATATTACCATGGAAGAAAAGGTAATGTTGGGATGGCAGCAGGTAACAGTGCCAAAGGCAAATGATAATCTGGAACAGCTGGCAGAAACCGCAAAAGAAATGAATGTGGTGTCACCAACCTGGTACCGTTTAAGCGATACGGTGGGCAATATAAGCTCCCTTGCGGATGCCGGCTATGTGGAGCGGGCGCATGAATTAGGACTTCAGGTATGGGCACTCATTGATAATTTTGATGCTAATGTCAGCACGTATGAACTGCTATCCTCCTCTGCTGCAAGAGCAAGACTGATTGATATGATGATGTATGAGGTGGAAAAATACGGGTTTGACGGTTGGAACATTGATTTTGAAACATTAACATCAGCTACGGGACCGCATTATATCCAGTTTTTGAAGGAACTGTCCGTAAGCTGTCGTCAGAAGGGAGTAGTTCTTTCCGTAGACAATTATGTTCCGGCTTCCTACAACGAATTTTATGACTTAAAGTCCCAGGGCGAAGTGGTAGACTATGTAATTATTATGGCCTATGACGAACATTACAGCGGTTCGGAAACAGCGGGCTCGGTAGCTTCCCTTAACTTTTTGAAAAAAGCCACCAATGATACTTTGACAAAAATGCCAAAGGAACGTATTATTATGGCGATTCCGTTCTATACCAGATTATGGGCAGAACAGGAGGTTGACGGCCAAAAAACGCTTTCTTCCGAGGCGCTTACCATGAACGGGGCCAAAGATGTGCTGGAGCGCAATAACGTGAAGGCGGAGTGGGATGAGGTCACCTGTCAAAATTACGCAGAATATACCGTAGAGGGAACTACTTATAAAATCTGGCTGGAGGATGTGGACTCCCTGCATGAGCGCATGAAGGTGATTGCAGGCGCGGATGCAGCCGGTGTGGCGGCATGGCGGCTGGGCTTTGAAACCGAGGAAATCTGGCCGATTATAGACGCCTATATGAATTAAACACAAAATCCGGAATAACGAACAGGCTTTTTGGAATACAATGCTTGTAAATCTTAAGGAAGCAGCAGAAACTGCATGGGAGCGGTATGAAAGAAAAGCTGGTGATGTTATTATTATCGGTGAGCATATGCTTGCTGGGAGTGATGTTTTTTGAAAGAGCAGAGCAACAAACCGTTGATACCATGGGAAGAAGCATCGAGCGTCCGGTGGTAGTAATAGATGCAGGTCACGGAGGAAAAGACCCGGGTAAGGTGGGGGTTAATGCGGCGCTGGAAAAAGACATTAATTTAAGTATTGCCCTGCGATTAAAACGCCTTCTGGAGCAAAATGATGTTGTTGTTGTCATGACCAGGGAAGAAGACAAGGATTTGGCTTCGGAACAGGCAGTCAGCCGGAAAAATGAAGATTTACGTGCCAGGGCTGCACTGATTAGTGAAGCGTCTCCGATAGTTATGGTAAGTATTCATCAAAACAGCTATCCGGAGGAAGACGTGGACGGCGCCCAGGTGTTTTACTATTCCGGTTCAGAAGAAGGAAAACAGCTTGGCGTTATGATACAGGAAAGCCTAAAGTCTGAGATAAAGGACGGAAACCATCGGGTTGCTAAGGCAAATAAAGATTATTATTTATTAAAAAAGGCGAATTGCCCGGCGGTAATAGTGGAGTGCGGTTTTTTATCCAATCCGGAGGAGGCCGCCCTTCTTGCAACAAAAGAATATCAGGAAAAGGTTGCATTTTCCGTTCATCTTGGTATTATGGAGTATATTAACACTGTAGACAGTGCAAAAGAATAGAGAAAAACTATGGAAACAAAAATAATTACAATTGACAGAAAAAATCCTGATCGGGAACTTCTGAAGGAAGCCGGAAGGCTCCTAAAAGACGGTGCCCTGGTGGCATTTCCTACAGAAACGGTATACGGTCTTGGCGGCGACGGACTTAAGGAAACAGCCGCGGCCCGCATTTATGCGGCAAAGGGAAGACCTTCCGACAATCCGTTAATTTTGCATATTGCAGATATCAGTGCGCTGGAGGTACTGGCAGTGGAGATTCCGACGCTGGCTTACCGCCTGGCAGAAAAGTTCTGGCCGGGACCGCTCACCATGATTTTAAAGAAAAGCAGTGTGGTGCCCTATGCAACTACCGGAGGACTTGACACGGTGGCAATCCGCATGCCGTCAGATGAAATAGCCCGTGAAATTATCCGGGCCTCCGGGACCTATATTGCAGCACCGAGTGCCAATATATCCGGCAGGCCAAGTCCAACCAAGGCGGAACATGTGATAGAGGATTTGTCCGGTCGTGTAGAAATGATTGTAGACGGCGGAGACTCCGACATAGGCCTGGAATCCTCCATCATCGATTTGTCGGGCGAGGTACCGATGATTCTCAGACCGGGATACATTACCAAAGAAGATTTTGAGCAGATTGTGACAGAGGTGGAATACGACAAGGCCGTGCTGGCAACAAAGCCGCAGGAATCTGTGGTGGCAAAGGCTCCGGGCATGAAATACCGGCACTACGCACCTAAGGGGCAGATTACCATTGTGGAGGGAGATAAAGCCGCGGTAATTAAAAGAATTAATGCAATGGTGGCGGAACAGGAGGCAAAGGGAGTCCGGGTGGCAGTTCTATGTGCGGAAGAAACCAAAGAGCAGTATGTATGTAACCATGTCTTTTCTTTAGGCTCCTTAAAGCAGGAGAAAGAAATTTCTGCTCACCTGTTTGCTGCACTCCGGTCCTTTGATACAGAGCAGATGGAAGTGATTTATTCCGAAAGTTTTGAAGAAACAAAGCTGGCCAACGCCATTATGAACCGGTTGCGTAAAGCGGCGGGATATCAGACAATGCAGGTATAAGAGGTTAGCGAAAGCAGAAGAAAAATTTTTACAATAAAGGAGATAAAATGATGATAGCTTTAGGATGTGACCATGGTGGTTTTGATTTAATGCAGGAGGTTATGGCTCATTTAGACCAGAGAGGTATTACCTATAAGAATTTCGGTACCTTTACCAAAGAATCCTGTGATTATCCGGAGTACGCAAAGCTGGTAGCCAATGCAGTGGTGGATGGCACCTGCGAAAAGGGCATTTTGATTTGCGGTACCGGAATCGGTATTTCCATTGCAGCAAATAAGGTGCCGGGTATCCGTTGTGCATTATGCCACGATTGCTTCAGCGCAAAGGCAACAAGAGAGCATAACAATGCTAATGTGCTTGCCATGGGCGGCAGAATTATCGGAGCAGGACATGCGTTGGACGTGGTTGATTTGTTTTTAGACACACCGTTTTCCGATGATGAGAGACATATCCGCCGTATTGAAAAAATTGAAAAATAAAAAAGTAATCCTTGCAGATGCTTTGATGAAAGGTATCTGCAAGGATTTTTTTTGAAACGAAAACAGACAGAGTCTACTTGCAGGTGTATGGTGCCAGTTCTAATCTTATAAAATATCCTTTATCATGGTCGCAGACCGGGCATTTTTCCGGAACCTGGGTGGTGTCGATGATAGTGCCGCAGTTCAAACACATCCATTTACAGGAAACATCGGAGACAAAGAGCTTGTTTTGCTCAAGTAAATCTGCAAAATGAGAGAACCTTTCGGCGTGGGTCTTTTCGACATCGGCAATCATGCGGAAGTCGGCAGAAATTTTAGTAAAGCCCTCCTGACCGGCAACTTCGGAAAAATGTTTGTAAACATCGCCGTATTCCTCTAATTCATTATGCTCCGCATAACGTAACAACTGGGTAACAGATTCGGTAATGTCCACCGGGTAAGTGCCGTCAATGGCAATGTTTTCTCCTGCCATTTCCTTTAAATGATTGTAGAAGATTTCGGCATGTTCTTTTTCCTGCTTTGCCGTAAATTTGAAAATTGCAGAAATTACGTACAGGTTTTCCTTTTTGGCCTGTCCTGCGGCAAAGGTGTAACGGTTTCTCGCCTGGCTTTCTCCGGCAAAGGCCTTCATAAGATTTTTCATGGTTTCACTGGTTTTAAAATCAACTGCCATGGTAATACCTCCTAAAATTTGTTGGATATGGACAGTATTACCTGGTTTTTATTGGAATATTCAGCAGATTCTTTTTCACGTTAAACAAGAAACGCAGGAGAACCTGCGTTTCTTGTTGTTGCTTTATTTTTTGAAAGGTTTAATCGGGGTTTCATCTACATGACCGATGGTTCTGAGATAAGCCTTGAAGTTTTCAATGGCATCATAGAACTTACGGTAGCTTGCCAGTGCTAAATCAAAATGATGCAGGGCAAGCTCACGGTTGCCGTCTTCGGCAGCCTGCCAGGAGTCGCAACCATGATGATGAAGTTCTTCGTGGTATTTCTTGACTTCGCGGAACTGATTGCTTCCTGTGATGAGTGGATCGGTCTGCTGGTTAATCCACTTACCGAGCTTACAAGCATCCCAGTTGTTAAGCTGTGTAATCTGCAGATGCTCAAAACCTGCAATGTTATTGTACATACGCCAGGTAAGGATAT
>JAZQJL010000361.1:0-3209 GCA_045541595.1 Lachnospiraceae bacterium
CCTTCCTTTAAATAATCCAGAATATGGGTAAAGGTCAGATGCTTCGTAGCACCGCTTTCCTTATCTACCACTAATAGTCTGGAGGAGGAACGGTCCGAAAGCGGGTCCTGAGCTATCAGCTCCTCCGGTAAATCAAAATAAAAATCCTGTTTTTTCATCTTACATATGCTCCCGTAAAATAATACTCAATAATTTCTTTATAGGTGTATCCGGCTTCTGCCATACCTTTTGCTCCGTACTGACTCATACCGACACCATGACCGTATCCCATGCCGGCAAACAACAACTCATCTTCACTTTCCGGAGCACTTCTCGGATAGTTTGTCCGATTGTCTGCACTCTGCACAATATATTGGGAAAGTTCCGCAGAAGCCTTTGTTATACCGTCTGCACCGGCAAGGTACATATCGCTGATACGACCGGTTACCACGCCGTCGGCGCTAAGTACCGCCACCTCATCCGGCAAGTCTCCCTGTCTTACTATTTTAAACTTTGTACTGTATAAATTCAAGACCGTTCTTATGATTGTTCCCTGCAATGTCATCGACCGACCTCCGCCAAGCAGCTCCAGGGCATACACACGATTGGTTTCGGAATATTTGGAAACCCGTAAATCTTCCGCACTGCTAAAGGAAATCCCCTGTTCCGCCAGGGCCTCCCTGATTTCTTCCATGGTTCTGGTTTCCTGCCATACTTCCCTGCCGGCATTGTGCTCATACAAATCCGGCACACTTTTCAGGTAAGGTAAATCTGCCGACCAGACATCCTTGGAATCCTCTGTGCTTCCGCCGCTGGTGGAAAAATAATAGGCTGCGATTACCTTATTGTCATAGCAGATCATTTCACCCTTTGTGGCATCCACCGCTTTGGTTGCCTTCACTGACTCAGCCGAATATCCTTTATACACCTGAGAAGACACTGTGTCAACTATTTTATATCCTTTTTTTGCATTTGATGCTCCGCCGTAACCGGCTTTGGTAAGGGCATAACTTCTGGCGCAAACCGCCTGGGCCTTTAGGGCCTCTTCGTGCCAGGTGGAAGACATTTCCGACGGTACCACGCCATATAAATATTCTTCCAAAGGAACAATGTTCACTGCCGTCAGGGTCACCTTGTTATATCTGCCCACTTCGATTCTTCCCCTATAGACGCGCTTTCCCATGTCCACACAATAAGTGTTTCCCTCATATACCGTTACCGGACGGAACTGCGGATAGGCAAAGTGCTCATCCACATCAATTAAAACTATACCAAAGTCTCCCGTCATTTTTATCCGGTAGTTACTTCCGGCCAATAGTTCAAAGCAGTTGTTTCCGGTCACCTCCTGCAGTTGTTCTATCATCCGTTCCGCCTCCGCATATTTGGATGTATTACCAAAATACACACGCCAGTTGCATTGGTAGCGGCTGCCCGGATACGCCTCGACGCCCAGTTCCCGGTACCCTTCTGCCGCCTGTGCCGCCGCCGTGAAGCTTCCGTAAACTTCTTTTTCCGCAACAAAATAACCATTTACCGGAGTAAAAGTAAAGCCTGACGAACTTTTAAATACTGTCTCCTGTAAATAGCTGTTGTCAATACAATAACCATATCCCAGCTCTCTATTATTAATTGTCAGTGTTTCTTTACCGGAATACAGGGAGGTTAATCCAACCCTGATTTCCTGCCGGGCAGGTATCAGTTCCGCCTTTACTGGGACTGCCACACATACCTGTAAGAAAACCAACAGCAGCGCCAAAAACACTTTTTGTTTCTTTTTACCCATAGTTTTCCCATCCTTCTGTTGACATTTTACTTTATTTTTCAACGTTATTCCACTGTTTCCGAAAAAAAAACTAAAATTTATTAAATTTTCATTGTAACTATGAAGTTCGTGAGTTATAATAACACCTATGTAGTTTTCATTACTACATGAAAGGAAGATACAAAACTATGTCAAATGATAAAAAACAATATACGTTAGGAATTGATATTGGCTCAACCACAGTAAAAACCGCCCTTCTGAACAAGAACGGGGAACTGGTTTTTTCTGCTTATGAGCGCCACTATGCAGATATTCAGGGAGCACTCTCCGGAATTTTAACAAAAATCCGCGAACAGGAAGGCTCCTGTCTTGTTTCCGCAGCTATTACAGGCTCCGGCGGTCTTGCTTTGGCCAAGCATTTAAATATTCCGTTTCTGCAGGAAGTGGTTGCGGTGGCTTCTGCCCTTCAAAAGGCTGCTCCGCAAACAGATGTTGCCATTGAGCTTGGCGGTGAAGACGCCAAAATTATTTATTTCACCGGCGGTATTGAACAGCGTATGAACGGCATCTGTGCCGGCGGTACCGGTTCCTACATCGATCAGATGGCTTCCCTGTTAAAGACAGATGCCGCAGGATTAAACGAATATGCAAAAAACTACAAAACCATTTATCCGATTGCTGCCCGTTGCGGTGTATTTGCCAAGTCGGATATCCAGCCTCTCATCAACGAAGGAGCCTCAAAGCAGGACCTTTCTGCCTCTATTTTCCAGGCAGTGGTAAACCAGACCATCAGCGGTCTTGCCTGCGGCAAGCCAATTCGTGGCAACGTAGCGTTCCTCGGTGGGCCTCTTCACTTTTTAACTGAGTTAAAAGAAGCATTTATCCGCACTTTAAATCTTACTCCGGAGCAGGTAATTGCACCGGAACATTCCCACTTGTTTGCAGCCATGGGTTCCGCGCAGAATGCAACCTCCGGAACTTTTTCTCTGGACGACCTGATTGAGCGCCTCAAAAGCGGTATTGTTATGGATTTTGAAGTAACCCGTATGGAGCCTCTCTTCTCTGACGAGAGTGCTTATGCCGAGTTTTCCGACCGTCACAAAGTACATACCGTACAAAAGATGCCGCTTTCCGACTATCATGGCCGGTGTTATCTCGGTATTGATGCCGGTTCCACTACCACAAAGGCAGCAGTGGTCGGAGAAGACGGTTCCTTATTATATTCGTTCTACCAAAATAATAACGGCAGCCCGTTAAAGACCGCCATCAAAGCCGTAAAAGAGATTTATGCCCAGTTGCCGCAGGATACCACCATCGTCCGCTCCTGCTCTACCGGATACGGCGAAGCTCTCATTAAGGAAGCCCTGCTTCTTGATGAAGGGGAAGTAGAAACCATTGCCCACTACCATGCAGCAGCTTTCTTTGCTCCTGACGTGGATTGCATCTTAGACATCGGCGGTCAGGACAT
>JAZQJL010000362.1:0-3056 GCA_045541595.1 Lachnospiraceae bacterium
CTGGAGCGAGTATATAAGAGCTATCCGGTTATCTGGAAAAAGAAAGATGCTACACCAAAGCTTTGCTTTATGGGCTGTCCACATATGAGTTTAGAGCAGTTAATTGACTGGACGGGGAAGATTGAGGATGCTTTGCAGAAGGAAGGCAAGACCAAGGTTTGTATTCCAACGGTATTTACTGCTTCGCCAGCAGTGCTTAAGAAGTTTGCAGAAACCCCATATGCTGCAACGTTAGAAAAGACAGGCGTTATTACGTCTTATATCTGCCCTTTGATGTATATGAACAACCCGCTTAGTGAAAAAATGCCGGTTATTACTTCCAGCAATAAACTAAGAACTTACACCAGTGCAAGGTATTATACCGATGCAGAAATATTAGAGCAGATTACAAAGGGAGGAAGCAGCAAATGAAAGAGTTTAAAGGCAGAATCGTAGCCCCAGGAACCATAACAGCCAAAGCGCTTGTTTCCCATGGTGGCTTGAATACATTAGCATCTTTTCAGAAGGCATTGCAGTTTGGCGATAAAAATGCAACCTGCGGCGATCAAAATAATCCGGATTTATATGGCAAGCAGATGGCAGGAAAAGCATTGTGTCTGCCAAGAACCATCGGTTCTACTACCGGCGGTCTGGTTTTATACTGTGCCTGCTCCATGAAAAGACAGCCAGCCTGCATGCTGTTCTCAGAGCCAATTGATTCCTTGGCAGCAGCTGGAGCGGTATTGGCAGACGTGTGGCTGGAGGATGTAACCATGCCGGTTATCGATTCATTGGGCGAAGAATTTTTAAGTTATGTCAAGGATGATATGACCATCACGGTGAAGGAAGATGGTACGGTAACTGTAGAAGCGTAAAGGATAAAGAGTAGCAATATAAAAATGAGAGAAACATAGCAGAAATGCAACGTTTCTCTCATCTTTTTTGCTTAAATATGAATAAGTGAATTTTTCACGTTTAGGTATTCTTAATAATAATCTGCTCAATTACGTCGGAAGCGTGTTCGCAAAGGTCGCAGCAGTTTTCCAAACTTTCGTAAATAGCCTTGCTGCCAATTAAAACTTTGGCTTCTGTTTCGGAACCGAAAAGGTTATGAATTGCTTCTGTGTATGCTGCGTCAGCTTCGCCTTCGATAGAGTTTACGTTAACCAACAGTGTACGAAGAGTGGTTGGTTTCTTGAAGTTCTTGAGCTCTTTTACCGCTTCCTGCAGAGCTGTTACACAACGATTTACAATCTTGGCAAGTGTCGGTGCATCTTCCGGTGCTTTGTCGATGTGGAACATGTAGAAATCCAAAACAACTTCATCCAGAGCGTCGGTAACGTCATCGATAATCTGTACAAGGTGAACGATATCTTCCTGGTCGATTGGTGTGATGAATTCTGCAGAAAGTCTGGTTAGAATGTCGTGATGAATTTCATCAGCCTGTTGCTCAATTTTGTGCATTTCTTCGCGTTGTGTACTCAGTTTTTCAGGGGAATAATCCTTAAGAATATTTGCGAGAAGGTTAGAAGCCTGTACGCAACATTCCACCTGTTTTTCTACTAATTTAAAATAATCATTTTTCACTTTTGCCATTTTCATTTCTCCTTATGCAAACATGATTAAAAAGAGTTTTGCCATTGCAAATCCTAAAAGACCACATCCCGGGAAGGTACATACCCAGGTCATTACTAATTCCTTTACCACGCCCCAGTTTACATTACTCATTCTACGGGCAGCACCGACACCCATAATAGCAGTGGTCTTGGTGTGCGTAGTACTTACCGGAATACCGGTTAGAGAAGAAAGTAACAAGCAAAGTGTTGCGGAAAGGTCTGCTGCAAAGCCTTGATAAGGTTTTAATTTTACCATGTCCATACCTACGGACTTGATGATACGGTAACCACCGATGGAAGTACCAAGACCCATTACCCCGGAACAAAGAACCATAAGCCAGATTGGTACCACGAACGTGGATGTATCAGACTGACCACTTGCGAATGCTGCGCCAAGCAAGAAGATGGCCATAAACTTCTGACCGTCCTGTGCACCGTGCATAAATGCCATGGCCGCACCGCCGGCTACCTGTGCTCCGGAGAAGAAGCGCTCGGATTTCATGCGGTTCTGGTTGCGGAATAAAAGTACGGTAAGCTTGGAGGTAAGAAAACCTAAAACAAAGCCTAAAAGGGTGGAAAGAAAAATGCCGTAAATAACTTTTACCCATTCTGCGCCGTTAATGCCGGAAAAACTGTTCTGAATTGCAACGGCTGCACCGGAGATACCTGCGATGAGTGCGTGGCTTTCACTGGTAGGGATACCAAAGTACCATGCTGCTGTAGCCCAGATAACAATGGCTGCCATAGCTGCGCACAGAGCAATCAGGGACATATGTGCATCCCCGCCGAAGTCAACCATGTTGTAGATGGTCATAGCAACGGAAGCGTTGATGGCAGTCATTACGAGAACGCCAAGGAAGTTGAAAATTGCCGCCATGATGATTGCTTTTCTAACCTCAATGGCACGTGTGGAAACACATGTGGCAATGGCGTTAGGTGCGTCTGTCCAGCCGTTTACAAGGATTACACCCAGTGTCAGCAGGGCAGATACAAAAAGCATAGGGTTTTGCATCATCTGGCTTAAAAAATCCATTATTGACATAAGTTCACCTCTTATTCATTTGTATTACTTCTTA
This sequence comes from Lachnospiraceae bacterium, assembly GCA_045541595.1. Classification (GTDB taxonomy): domain Bacteria; phylum Bacillota; class Clostridia; order Lachnospirales; family Lachnospiraceae; genus SIG299. Next base: position 2,672 of record JAZQJL010000362.1, read on the forward strand.
AGTGTAGCATAGGCAAGTAAAAGAGAAACCAATACAAGGTAAAATTTAGGTAAAAATAAAAGCATTCGGCAGGAAAAGCCCGCCGAATGCGTGAATAATTTGGTTTATTAGATTTAATTATTTCATTCTCTTACGCTGGAAGAACTTCACGATTTCTACAATCGGAATAACCAATACGCCGAGGCCGATAGCTACCAGGTACTCAGCCAGTGTTACGGAGCTGAAGCCAAAGGCTGCTGCAAGCACAGGTACTTCGCATACTAAGGTAGTAGCAATCAGTGTAAGAACAGCGGCACCGAGCAGAACCTTGTTCTGGGTAGGAAGGCGGAAAATGCTTCCTCTCTGGGAGCGCATGTTGAAGCTGTGGAAGATTTCTGCCATGGAC
>JAZQJL010000363.1:0-3643 GCA_045541595.1 Lachnospiraceae bacterium
ATCTGAATCACTTCCACCTGATGAGGCGAAATATTCTCTGGTAAATTATCCAAATCAAAGAATCTCTGCTCGGTCACTTCGTCCTCCTGCACTTTTAATTCGCCACGATATTTTTCGCATAAGAATACCATTTCGATGCTGTAAATTTCATCCCCGTTTGGGTAGATATGGTGCATTTTTGCGCCGGATAAACACTTAAACTCCTGAAGTTCCAGACACTCCAGTCCCGTTTCCTCTAACACTTCCCGAACCGCGCACTCCTCAAAGCTTTCTCCCAATTCCACCGCTCCGCCGGGATACGCCCAGCAGCCGTTGTCTGCCCGTTTTTGAAGCAGTAGCTGCTTTTTTTCGTTTAAAACCATGACGCACCCTGCCGGCATCAGAATTGGCTGATGTCCGATGTGTTTTCTTAAGTCTGCGATATAACCCATACCTTTGCTCCCTCACTAACTTTCTCATCCACGCGATTCTTACATCCATGCAAGCCCGCACAAGTAAACTGTTTGTGGCGGTTTCGTAGCCATGACAACCACCTCTGACTTCATGAAACTCCGTTGCGACTCCCGTCGCCTTAATTCTCTCGTATAAGTTTATGCCCTCATCATGCAGACAGTCAAACTCTGCCACCTCCATATAGGTCGGCGGAAAGTTTCTAAAGGATTTTGCTTCCACCGGAGAAGCATACTCCACAGTCACCGGTTCCTGCTCCCCCAGATAGCACTGCCACATCATCTTTGATAGTTTTGCATCCCATACCGGAGTATCCGTATAATTTTGCATGGATGCCGTAATCATACGGCGGTCCGTTACCGGATAAACTAACAGCACACCCTTTGGCATGGGAAGCTTCCTGTCTCTTGCCATCAGCGTCACCGCTGCTGCCAGATTACCACCGGCGCTATCACCACCAAGAAAAATATTTTTCTTATCAATCCCCAGCCGGTCTGCATACTTTAGCACCCACTGATACGTGGAAAAGCAGTCCTCTACCGGCGCCGGATACGGAAATTCCGGTGCCAGGCGATAGTCTGCATAGACCACTTTACACGGCAGTTTAGCAGCATATTCTTTGGCAATTTTATAATGTCCGCCGGAGGCCTTTAACATAAATCCGCCGCCGTGAAAAAACACCAGACAGGGCAATGGTTTATCGCTTCCTTTTGCATGCTTTGGTTCTATCACATAAGCAAATAATTCTGCTCCCTGATAGCCTCGAAGTCTTGCTTTTTTCACTGTCACCTTAGCATCTGACTTGCATTTAAAAGAGCGTACTGCCAAGTTCATCAGCGGTAGCAGCTTTGGATTTCCCGGCATTTTGAATTTTGCTATCCCGCGTAATTCCGGGTCTATCGGATATTTCATACTATCTCCTTTTACAGGCTCATCTTTAAGATTTCCACAACGTCCTTTTCGTCCAGAGCCACATACGCCCACTGCAGGCCGCCGAACTTCACTGCGTCCTTTGCCATCGCCTCAAAATGAGTTTCATCGATGCCAACCTCAGAAAGCTTCATAGGAATACCGCAGTCGCGGAAAAATTCCTCTGTTGCATCAATGCCGTAATTGGCTGCCTTCCAGTTATCTTCCTCCCGGATATCCCAGACATTTCTTGCATACTCCGCAAACTTCTCTACGGTGTCTTCACTTAAAATGTAACGCATCCAGCGCGGTGTCACAATGGCAAGGCCAACGCCATGGGTAATATCATAAAAGGCACTGAGCTCATGTTCAATCGGATGACAGGTCCAGGCACCGCCTTTTCCCGCAGAAGTAAGGCCGTTGAGAGCCTGGGTACTTGCCCACATCAGGTTTGCTCTTGCCTCATAGTTGTCCGGTGTTTTAAGTGCAATCGGACAATACTTGATGCAGGTCTTTAAAATGCTTTCTGCAAAACGGTCGGTAAGATATGCGGTCTCCGTCTTCTGGAAATACTGTTCAAACACGTGGGACATAATATCCGCTGTACCTGCAGCCGTCTGGTTTGCAGGCAGAGTAAACAGATAGGTCGGATCACAGATGGAAGCCACCGGCTTAAAATAGTGGGACGAAGTTCCCAGCTTTTCATTGGTTGCCATATTTGAAATAACTGCATTTTTATTCATTTCAGAGCCGGTTGCCGCCAAAGTAAGAATCGTCACAATAGGAAGCACCTTGCCGATTTTTCCGCCGTCCACTACTAAATCCCAGGCGTCACCGTCATAATAAGCACCCCCGGCAATGACTTTGGAAGCATCGATAACACTGCCGCCTCCCACTGCCAGAACCACTTCAATTCCATGTTCCTTGCAAAGTTTTACACCCTCACGTACCGACTCAATCTTTGGATTTGGCTCAATGCCGGATAATTCAAAAATTTCACAGTCACTAAGCAGTTCCTGAATCTTTGCATAAATGCCGTTTTTCTTGATACTGCCGCCGCCATATACTAATAACACCTTTTTGCCGAGAGGCGCAATGAGCTTTGGCAGTGTGTTAATCTGGTCCTTTCCGAAACGGACATCCGTGTAAACGTGATAAGTAAAATTGTTCATGGTAAAACCTCCTGATTTTTATTAATTATTTTCTATATAGTTCTTTAAAATCCCCATGGAATTCTCCTTGAAAACGGGTCAAAAACTCTACCACTATTTTATCATAAAACTAAAGAAATTCCTAGAAGGATTTCTGAGATATTCCTATAACGTTTCATAAACTATGCCATCATAAACGTAAACAAAAGAAACCAGTGATCAAGGTGGCACAAAATATAAAATATGCCGACTTATGTAAAGTCGGCATACCGGTTTACTGCTTGTTCAGTTGTTCAATTTCTTTTCTTGCCAGTTCATCCAGCTTTCTCTGAATTCTCGCCTTTACCATAGCGGCAATTTCCTGCGTGTTCATATCCTTAAATTCTTCGTACAGAATCGGGTCCAGAAAATGTACCTGGGTCTTTACCGGTCGGAACTGCCAGCTGTTAAATACCTTGTAGGAATCCCAGAGAGCCACCGGGACAATCGGTGTTTTTGTCTTTAAAGAAATCTTAAAACAGCCCGGCTTAAACTCGCCCATACCGTTTTTTCTGCCTTCCACGTAGCCGCCTTCCGGAAACAAAATAAAGCGACGGCCCTCCGATACTTCTTTAGACATTTCCAGAATAACTGTCATTGCCTGTCTGGTATCATGGATGTCCATGCGTTTTCCATGAAGCAAATCTATTACTTCTCTAATAAACGGTCCTCGGGATTTTGCCTCGTCCATTACTACCGAACAAGGAAGTTCGTGCTCTCCCACAATACCATAGGCATCGTACTTGCCCTGATGATTCGGGTACAGCATATAGCCTCCTTCTTTTGGCAACTTTTCCATGCCGAAACCTTCGGTACGGATATGACCGGTTCTATGCATTAAATCCACAATATAATGGGCGTACTCATGACATTTTTCCTCATTATAAATCTCAGGTTCTACCAGTTGCTTCATTTTTTTTATAATTCCCGGTAAAACAAATATATTTCTTAAGATGGTATACGGCATTCTCCACATATTTCTTTTGTTCCTTTACTTCATTCAATAATTAGCGTAGAGAAGTATACCATAGTTTTAAAGATTTTTCATTAAATTTTTTAAATGTTTATGAAGATTTTATTTTTTGAAGCTGTAC
>JAZQJL010000364.1:0-1618 GCA_045541595.1 Lachnospiraceae bacterium
GCAGGGTCCCCTTGACTTTATGTCCTGGGTATTCCGCTGGATGACCGACTGCTTAAATTCTTCCCAGCGTATGTTTGAAATTATCGATGCCGTACCGGAAATTACCGAAGTGGCAAATCCGGTCCGTCCGGAGCGGATTAATGGAAAAATTGAGCTTTCCCATGTAACCTTCGGCTATGAGCCGCACAAACCGGTGTTAAAGGATGTAACCTTTACGGTGGAAGCAGGCAAAATGCTGGGCATTGTAGGGCGTTCCGGCGCGGGCAAATCCACACTGGTCAATCTGATTTCCCGATTGTACGACCCGGCAGAAGGAGTCATTAAGATTGACGATATTGACATTAAGGAGCTGGGTATCTCTGAGCTGCGTAAAAGCATCGCCATGGTATCCCAGGAAACCTATATTTTCATGGGAACGGTGGCAGAAAATATTGCCTATGCAAGACCAAATGCCACCCGTAAAGAAATTATCGAGGCGGCCATGCAGGCCTCTGCCCACGATTTTATTTGTAAGATGCCCCAGGGCTACGACACTATCATCGGTTCCTCGGGGCGCAGTCTGTCCGGTGGTGAAAAGCAACGTATTTCCATGGCAAGAGCCATTCTGGCAAACCCGCGTATCCTCATTTTAGACGAGGCAACCTCTGCCGTGGATACGGAAACGGAACTGGCAATTCAGGAGTCCCTGGAAAAACTGGTGCAGGGAAGAACCACCATCTCCATTGCCCACCGTTTGTCCACGCTGCGTAACGCAGATACATTAATCGTGATTGATGACGGCAAGGTGACGGAAGCCGGTACCCATGCGGAACTCATTGAGAAGAAGGGTACCTTTTATAAGCTGATGGAATTGCAGACCAAGGCGCTGGCTATGAGAGGAGTATAAATCAGATGGATGAAGAAATAATGCAGAGCAATCTGCTGGAACTAGAAGAATTTGATGAAGAAAAAATGAAGGCGGAGTCTGCTGATTTGTTGGAGCTTCGCTATTTAACCAAAGAAAATGCAAGGTTTGAGCGTACTGCGGGCGGATTTGTCAAACTGACCTACCAGGGGAAGACCTATGACCGTGTTAGTGTGTACCGTACGTTTCCGGTAACCATGCCGGAGGAATTTATCTCCATCCGGGAAGCGGACGAAAAGGCAAGAGAAATCGGCGTGGTGGAGAAGCTGTCAGCGCTTAATCCGGAACAGGCAGACATGCTGACGGAGCAGTTAAATCTGCGGTATTTTACGCCGGAAATCACCAAAATTTTTGACATCAAGACAGAATACGGCTATGGCTATTTCCATGTCATGACCACTTACGGTGAATGCCGGTTTACCATCCATACCGGTGGCAGTTCCGTGGTTTCTTTAACGGATACCCGCATTGTCATTACAGATTTGGACGGCAACCGGTTTGAAGTGCCGGATATTACAAAGCTGACAACTAATGAAAGAAAGAAATTAGACCTGTTCATCTAAGACAACGGAATGTGCCAAAAGAAAGGCTTATAGTATGAAATTATTATATGAATTAAAGGAAGAACAACAACAGCTGGTGCAGTCGGATCCGTCGGAGGAACTTTGGTACTGCGTGCCGCTGGATCTTCTTTACGACAGTCAGAAGAAAGTG
>JAZQJL010000365.1:0-2275 GCA_045541595.1 Lachnospiraceae bacterium
TGAAGAACATATGGGTGTTGACTTAAAAAGAACAACTGGTGCAACCGTAAAATATATATTAAGTAAATTTGGAATTGGAAGTTCAAGTTATGGTGGAAGTACTATTACGCAACAAGTAATAAAAAAAGTTACTGGTGAAGAAGATAGATCTTCTCTTAGAAAAGCAAAAGAAATTATTCGTGCTTTCCAATTAGAAACTTGGTTATCTAAGGATCAAATTATAGAATTATATATGAATTTAATATATTTGGGCGAAGGTTCTTATGGGGTTGAAACTGCTGCCTACACATATTTTGATAACCATAGCTTTTGTACCCTCTGTTCCTCTTTTTATTTGTTTAATTCCGGATGTCTTTCTGTCACATTCCGATAGAAGAAATTCAATGCTTCTTCATAGGACATGGTTCCTTCGAAATAATTCTTCATAGCATCCTGGAATTCTTCGTTACAGGTTGCATCATACGAAGTTTTTTGATTCATCCTGATTCTTTCAGCATTTGCGTGATATTTTTCAAGCGGATTCTGATAGCCGAGAATTCTGCTGGCGTAATCTGTCTCTGCCATGGCACTCATAACCTGTGTGTTATTTACGTAGTCATCACAGTAATAACAAATCTGAGACATAATATCTTCATCTGCTGTAAGTTTTAGCAGAATATCCTTAATAAGATCTGTGTTATCCGTACCTGTAGCAGCACAAATCCAGGTGCCTCCCCAGAAAAAGCCCTGAGGACCTTCTGTAGCTCCCCAGCCGCCGTTATAACCAATGGAGCCGTAGTTGTCAGCCGCCATACTATAATTTACCAGCCATGCCGGGCCAAAATAGCAAAATACCTTTCCATCCGGATAAAAGCCTTCGCTCCACTCTACACTCCAGAGATTCTCCGTTCCTGTCTGCCCCGCATCCACAAGCTTTTTGGAATCCGTTACCCATTTTGCAATGTTAGGATCAATATTAATTTTACCGTCAACTACCCACCGGGAAGTAACATTATTGGAATATGTACGATAGGTATCAAAAACCGAAGCAGTCATTTTATAGCCTGCCTGCTGTACCATGTCTGCTGTTTTCATAAAGCTATCCCAATCCTTTACGTAACTCTGAATAACCGCAGGATCGTCGGTTCCGAAAATCTTTATTGCCGCTTCACGGTTGTAAAACATTGCTCCCGGACATCCCTGCCAGGAAAGTCCTTTTAATATTCCGTCAGAATTTGTTCCCACGTCCAGCGTATATTGATACTGGTTGGTCAAATCTGCCTGCGTGATTCCCAGTTTTTCCATCGGCATGGTATACACAGAGTCCGTATACTTCATAGCATAATCCGGTTCCACAAGAAACAGGTCTACTTTGTCATCCGCATAGGCATTACTTTGTGAGAGCAGCATGCTATCCAAAGTATTCTGATATGCATTATCAGCAGCCGGTATAATATGCCATCTCACAATGACATCACCGATTCTTCCCTCGGTAGAATTAATCCATTCGTATCCCGGATAAAAGCCGGAAACTCTGTCCATAAATTCACTGTTCCAGCAATAGATATTAAGCACATCTCCACCGACTAACGCCATCTCCTCCAGGCCTTTTACCTTCAACGTAAAATCTTCAAATACTAATTTTACTTTGTTTTCTTTTTCAAACTCCTGCAAATCATCTTCGTCAATATCCCATGTTACCGTGATTTTATCCCCATTGGATAAATAAGAGGAGACGTCAAAGCTGATGGCATCTTCCAGTAAATTTCTGAGGTCTTTTTTGCTGACATCCTTTAGTTCTTTTTCATAGTCAGACAGCATCTCCTTTGCATCAAATTCATAGTCTGCAATGAAACCAAGCATATCATTCCCTTCAAATTCCACCTCTACGTAGGAATTGATGTCAATTTCCGTAATCTTTCCGCAACTGCTGAAACATAACGTAAAAAATAACAGCATTATCAGCAATTTGAATGTCTTTTTCATACATGCCTCCCAGAAATAATTGTATTTATATTATTATAAAATACATACAATTTTTTGTAAAGTAAGTTCTGTGGGGAGTTGCTTCTGCAAAAAAGAGTTGTCAAAATGACAACTCTTTTTTTATAATTCCTGTATTTGTTTTATGTAGTTCATTTTCAGATACTCATTCAAAGACAATCTTTCTAACGTTTCCAGAAGTCTTTTCTTAATTTCCCGTTTTTCCTTCTCTTTTCCCAGCTTCTTTAAAAGTCCCGCCAGCATCCACTCTGCTTCAAAAACGGCTTGCGCATCGGCTTTCGTCCTATACTGT
>JAZQJL010000366.1:0-2902 GCA_045541595.1 Lachnospiraceae bacterium
CAGAATAAGCAGCTGAAGTTCTTTGCAGAGGCTCGCAAGTACAATAATGCTTTTGAAGCATCTCTGTCCAGAACCAATGTTCCCACTTCCGTTTATCTGAATCTGATCGAGGCTGTTCATCAGAATCTGGATAAGATGCACCGTTACGTAGCTATCCGCAAAAAGCTTCTCGGCGTGGATGAGCTTCATATGTATGATTTATATACCCCGCTGGTAAAAGAAGCGGATGTTAAGATTCCTTTTGAACAGGCAAAGCAGACCGTATACGAAGCATTGGCACCGCTTGGTGAGGAGTATCGTGCGGTTATTAAAGAAGGTTTTGAAAACCGTTGGATTGACGTTTATGAAAACGAAGGTAAGAGAAGCGGTGCTTATTCTGCCGGCGTTTATGGCGTGCATCCGTATGTGTTATTAAACCATAACGATACCTTGGACAACATGTTCACTCTGGCTCATGAAATGGGTCATGCCATGCACTCCTATCTGTCCAATAAGACCCAGCCACATGTAGATGCCCATTATGTGATTTTCGTGGCAGAAGTGGCATCCACCTGTAACGAAGTGCTGTTGATGGAGCATCTCTTAAAGCAGACAACGGACAAGGTACAGAGAGCATATTTAATCAATCATTTTCTGGAAAGCTTCCGTGGTACGGTGTATCGTCAGACCATGTTTGCAGAGTTTGAACTGTTAACCCATCAGATGTGTGAGCGGGGTGAAAGCCTGACTCCGGACGCATTAAGCAGTCTGTACTACGATTTAAACAAGAAGTACTTTGGTGATGATATGGTTGTGGATGCGGACATTGCAATGGAATGGGCAAGAATTCCTCATTTCTACTACAACTTTTATGTTTACCAGTATGCAACCGGCTTCTCTGCTGCAGTGGCACTGGCAAATCGCATTTTAAAAGAAGGCCAGCCGGCAGTAGAGGATTACTTAAAGTTCTTAAGCGGCGGCTGTTCCAAGTCTCCGATTGACTTGCTTAAGATAGCAGGCGTTGATATGACAACTCCGGAACCGGTAAATTCCGGCCTTGAGATGTTCGGAAGACTTCTGGACGAAATGGAAGAATTAATGAAATAAACTGAGTTGCGGAAGGTGCTTTCCTAAAGTTGAAGGCACCTTCTGCTTAGAAAGAAGAAAAATGGAAGAGACAAGAGAAAAAAAAATGGGCGTCATGCCCGAGAACAAGCTGCTGATTAGTATGGCGGTACCAATGATGCTTTCCATGCTGGTACAGGCGTTATATAACGTGGTGGACAGTATTTTTGTTGCCAGACTCAGTGAAGATGCGTTAACGGCCGTGTCGTTGGCATTTCCGGTGCAGAATTTAATGATTGCCATTGGTGCAGGTACCGGCGTTGGTGTAAATGCGCTACTTTCCAAGAGCCTTGGGGAAAAGAACCGGAAGCTGGCGAATAAGGCGGCCCACAACGGTATTTTACTGATGTTGTTCAGTGCGGTTGCCTGTGCTTTGTTTGGCGTGTTTGGCAGTCGTTGGTTTTTTACTACCCAGACGGAGGATGCAGTGTTAATTAACTACGGTGAAAAATATCTTTCCGTTGTTATGCTGTTTTCCTTTGGCCTGTTCGGCCAGTTTATTACCGAACGCCTGTTGCAGGCCACCGGACGAACTGTCTACAGTATGTATACTCAAATGCTGGGTGCTGCGATCAACCTGATTCTGGACCCGATTCTGATTTTTGGCTATTTTGGCTGTCCGGCCATGGGAATTACCGGTGCGGCAGTAGCCACGGTTATCGGTCAGATTGTGGCGGCAGTATTTGGTGTATGGCTGAATGTGAAGAAAAATCCGGAGATTCAGTTAAGTGTAAAGGAACTGATACCGGACGGAGCAGTAATCAGAAAGATTTTTTCCGTGGGCATTCCGTCCATTATCATGGGCTCCATCGGTTCGGTTATGACCTACGGAATGAATTTGATTCTGATGGGCTTTTCTTCTACGGCAGCAGCGGTATTCGGCGTATACTTTAAACTCCAAAGCTTTTTCTTTATGCCGGTATTCGGTTTAAATAACGGCATGGTTCCGATTATTGCTTACAACTACGGGGCAAGAAAAAAGGACCGTATTGTGAAAACCTTTAAATTGGCGGTTATGTATGCTGTGGGCATAATGTTAATCGGACTATTAATTATGCAGATATTCCCGGCACAACTGTTCAGTCTGTTTGAAGCTTCGGAAGAAATGTTAAAGATTGGTGTTCCGGCGCTTCGTTTAATCAGTACCAGCTTCATCTTCGCCGGTTATTGCATTATTTCCGGCTCCATGTTCCAGGCTCTCGGCAATGGCTTCTTGAGTATGATTAACTCCATTGCAAGACAGCTGGTGGTGCTGCTTCCGGCGGCATATTTGCTGTCCCTGACCGGAAACTTAAATTTAATCTGGCTTTCCTTCCCAATTGCGGAAATTGCGTCTTTGACCCTTTCCACCATCTTCCTGTACCGGATTTACAAGAAGGTAATAAAGCCGCTATAAGAAAATAAAGCCGTGGGTTAATTTTAGCCCATGGCTTTTTCAATTATTTTTTTTATGCTATACTGTAACATAATCAAAAATTCATCGACTAATCTTTGTGAAAGGGGGCTTAAGGGTGCAACGGTTGCTGGAAAAACTATTTCATACATACTATAAAGAAATTTACCGCTATTTATATAGTCTCACCCATGATACTTCCCTTTCGGAAGATTTGGCTTCGGAGGTGTTTTTGGAGGTTGTAAAGTCCATTGCTGCTTTCCGGGGAGAGTCCGATATTAAAACCTGGATGTTTTCCATTGCCAGACATAAGTGGTGTGACTATTTGCGGAAAAAGAATCGCAGAATCGAAACGGAAGTCTTATCAGAGTTTGTCGGCGAACTGCAGGGCGCTTGCGGTGGAGA
>JAZQJL010000367.1:0-14551 GCA_045541595.1 Lachnospiraceae bacterium
AAAGGGTCTCTCTGATATTGAAATACCAAAAAAGCGCAGTAACCTGCGGCTGAAGCTGGGCCGCTGTTATTATGGTTTTTTGCGTCGTTTTCTCTGGGTGAAAATGGATAAATATTTTGCAAAACAAAGAAGTACGGAACCGTTGCCATATCAATATTTTTCTCACAAAACCATCTTACTTCGAAAGTTGAAGGATGTGGATATGTGGCTACAGGAAAATAAAATCATTAACTTAAAGATTGCCACAAAAAAAGTAGACGGCATTCTGCTTCGTCCGGGCGAGGTGTTCAGTTACTGGAAACTGATTGGAAAGCCGTCCCGACGCAAGGGTTATGTGGAAGGGATGATTTTAAAAAACGGTGGTTTCGAGCCGGGTGTGGGCGGTGGCCTTTGTCAGTTGTCCAACCTGATTTTCTGGATGACCGTACATACTCCTTTGACGGTGGTGGAGCGTCACCGTCACGGATATGATGTGTTTCCGGATTCCAACCGGACCCAGCCCTTTGGCAGCGGAGCAACCTGCTTTTATCCTCACGGAGATTTGATGATTAAGAACAATACCAAGGATACCTATCAGTTGTTTGTGCATGTGGGTGAGGAGTATCTGGAAGGCGAGTGGAGAGTCACTTCCGAGCCGGAATACCGCTATGAAATCGTGGAGCGCAACCACGAAATGAGGGGTGAGTACTGGGGCGGTTACAGCAGACACAATGAGCTGTGGCAGCAGAGATTTAATCAAGAAGGCTCGATGCTTGAGGAAAAATGTATTGTAAAGAATAAGGCAATTATGATGTATTCGCCGTTTTTGGAGGAAAAATAATGCCAAAAGTAATTATTACCTGCGGAAAAATAGGTGCCGGAAAGAGTACCTATGCAGAAAAATTAAGAGTAAAAGAAAAAGCAGTGTTGTTATCCTGCGATGAAATCACCCTGGCTCTGTTTGATGGAAACGTGGGCGAGAAGCACGATGAAATTGTAGAGCGTTGTCAGAAATATTTGTTTGGAAAATCCCTGGAAGTCATTGAAATCGGATGTAATGTCATATTGGACTGGGGACTCTGGCAAAAGCAGGAACGTATGGAAGCAAGAGAATTTTACAAGGCTCATCATGTGCCATGTGAGATACATTATATAAATGTCTCAGACGAACAGTGGAAGAAGAATCTGGAAAAGCGGAATGCTGATGTTTTGGCAGGACGAACCTCGGCGTATTTTGTGGATGAAGGTCTGGCAGCGAAGTTTGACGGTATTTTTGAAGTGCCGGAACGGGATGAAGTGGATGTATGGTTGGAAAATGAGTGGGGTGAAAAGGAGTATCGGTAAAAATGGTTTATGTGCGTGAGGCGAAATTAACAGATGCTGCGGCTATCTGCAGAATCAGCAGTAATGATTTGGGATATGATTGTGAAGAACAGTTTGTAAAAGAACGATTGGAAAAACTGGATGCAATACGGGAAGTTGTTTTTGTGGCGGAACTGGACGGAACGGTTGCAGGCTATGTTCATGCAGAAATATATAGCCTTCTTTATTGGGAACCTATGGTGAATATTCTTGGTCTGGCGGTGTCTTCCGATTGCCGCAGACAAGGAGCAGGAAAGGCTTTAATGGAGCGGGTAGAGGAATGGGTAAGGATAAGAGGTCTTAAAGAAATCCGGTTAAATTCCGGTGGTACAAGAAAAGAAGCTCATGAATTTTACCGTGCTGTTGGTTTTGATAATGAGAAGATGCAGATACGATTTTTGAAAGAGGTAGAATAGGTTGATAAGGAATTCAAGGAGAACTGCTATGAAAGAACTAATCATAAAAAGAGGAAAAAATACTGCTGCTACCAAAGCGGAGTTTATGGCAGATTTGGACATTCTTTTTGAAGAACTGAAGAACAGCTATGGCGGTTATGAGTATTTTGGCGAGGAGCGCTTTTTGCTTGCCAAAGAGAATGTAAGGAAACGATTTGAAAACAAGTATTCTTTAGAAAATGCAATTATCGCGTTGCGTGAAGAACTTGCTTCTTTTATCTACGACGGACATTTTTCTGTAGACGGAGTTCCGCTTCATAACCGGGAAAGAAAGTCGCCGCAGGCATTCGATTATGCAGTGCATATTTATGAGACGGAAGGCATTCCGGTATTTGATATTAAGAAGTTTTATTATGATACAGAGGAAGAGAAAAAACAGTTGGAGGAATTTGCGAAAAGCGGAGCAGTGTATAAAACCTGCCCTTGCTTGCTGTTTGATTTAAGGAAAAATAATGGCGGAAGCGATATGTACTTATGGGAATTTCTGAAGGATTTAACAGGAGAAGAACCGGAGCCGCCAATTGATTTTCTTCAGAAAAATTCGGACACCTTTTTAGCTGTATTAAAGGAAGAGTATGGTGAGGAGAATGTGGAGCCCGGAATTGAAACCTACCAATCTGAAGGGAAAATTATCCATTCCGGACAGAAGATATTCGTACTAATCGACGGTTTTGTCTGCTCCAGTGGAGAGTCTGCCATCGCAAACCTGAAAACAATAGAAGGCACGGTGGTAATCGGCGAAAACAGCGGTGGCTGTTATTTTAGTGGAAATTGTATTAATATTTACCTGCCTAATACGGGGATTTGCGTGTATTACGGAACCGGGCGTATACTCTACAACGGAACGCAGAACATAGATGAATTGGGAGGATTTGCACCGGACATTTACGGGGAATTTGAAGTGGCGGATGTGATTGCCATGATAAAGGATGCAGAGAAAAAATAAGTAGCAAGGAAGTAAATGTATGATAAAAGCAGTCATCTTTGATATGTTTGAAACCTTAATTACCCATTTTCAAAGTCCGCTGTACTTTGGAAAACAAATTGCGGAGGACATGGATATTCCTGAAGCAAAGCTCCGGGAAATCTGGGACCCGACGGATTACGACAGAACCATCGGGAAGATGACATTGGAAGAGGTGTTTGAGCAGATTCTCAGAGCAAGTGATAAGTATAATCCGGAACTGGTTGAGAAGTTGGCAAAGAAGCGTACGAACGCTAAAATAGCGTGTTTTAACCATTTACATGAAGAAATCCTTCCGATGTTTGAGGAATTGAAACGAAGAGGCTATCAAATCGGTTTAATCAGTAATTGCTATTTTGAGGAAGCAAAAGTAATTCGAAACAGTGTGTTGTGGCAATATTTTGATGTGGCATATCTTTCCTGTGAGCAGGGGGTTGCTAAGCCGGAGGAGGAAATTTTTTACCGGTGTGTGGCAGAACTTGGTGTAAATCCGGAGGAATGCCTGTATGTGGGAGATGGCGGAAGCTGTGAACTGGAAACCGCCGAAAAACTCGGAATGAAAGCAGTGCAGGCGGTGTGGTATCTGCAGCAGGGAAGCAAACAGCCAGCCTGGAGAAAAACGGAATTTTTGCAGGCGGAGAGTCCATTGGAAGTGTTAAACTATCTGGAAAAGTGAGTTTACATAAGAAACAAGGAGGATAAACTACATGTATGAAAGACAGTACACAAGAATTGATATGGTCAGACAGCTGTTGGATGAAAAATTGAATGCCATGGAGGATGCAGAGCAGAAAAGATGCGCCTATGTACATTTATACGGAGTAGGACAGGCAGCCGCCATGCTTGCCTTAAAGCGCGGCATGGGGAGGGAACTGGCAGAGCTTGCTGAAATTGCCGGCATGCTTCACGACTACACTTCGTATCTGGTGGAGGAGAGTGATGACCATGCGCACAGGTCTGCACCGTATGCGCGGGAACTTCTTGCCAAAACCGGTGCCTTCACCGGGGAAGAAATTGAAATGATAGCAAACGGTGTCTACAATCACAGCGACAAAGGCAGAGTGGATACCCCATTTGACGAAGTGATTAAGGATGCAGATGCCCTGCAGCATTTCCTTAGAAATCCTATGGAGGACTTCTGGTTTAATCGGGGAAGAGTTCCGGCACTGGTAAAGGAACTGGGTCTGTAGCCTGATGTTACGGAGCGTAACAGCGGTGCAACGAAGAGTATCTTGCCATTTCCATAAACACTGCATATGCTTGTGGTATCAAAAGATTTGAGGAGGTTCTCATGAGTTTAGGAAATGTAATTGCACAAAAGAGAAAGTTACTGGGATTGTCCCAGGAACAACTGGCAGAAAGACTCTCGGTGTCCCGGTCTGCAGTGGCGAAATGGGAGAGCGATAACGGTATGCCGGATATTGAAAACTTAAAAGCGTTGTCAAAGGTATTGAATGTTAGTATTGATGAACTGGTTGGAAATGTTGCAGACTCTGAACAGAAAGTCTTTCGGGAGGATGAACCTGCAGAGAAGGTTGTTTTGGGCAGAACATCCCAAGAAAAATTTGAAAAATATATTTTGAAGCGATGCTTTGTGGATTTAGTGGATTGGAACGACGGTTTTGCCGACGGATACGTGACGGGTCAGGATAATGAGTTTTTGTATTACGTGGTGCAGGAGAAAAAATCCACCTGTATTGGAATGTTGGCAAAACAGTATATAAGAGAAATAGAAGTGTTAAAGGAAGCAAAAAAACCGTTGGATTTAAGTCCGTATAAAACTGTGAACCGGGAATTTTTTGTGGGAAAACAGGTGACGGTAAACCTAAATGAACGTCGGTTTTTGGATGGAATTTTCGGAAAGGATACGGAATTTCATAAAGCAACGGTTCTTTCTCTTTCTACAGATAAATTAGTGCTGCAGGTGGAAAATCAAATGGCAGAAACTGTAGTGGCATTTGCAGAAGTTACAAAGATAGAAACAACAGCGGAATAAATAATAAGCAGCATGAAAGGAGCACCGCCATGAAACTTACCCTGGAAAAAATTCATATCGGCCGCCGTACCATCAAAACCGTGGCGGCAGTGGTTATTGCCATGCTGGTGGCTGAATTTTGCGGTTCCACCACATCAAAACTTATTTTTGCCATGATGGGTGCCATGGAGGCGGTGCGTCCGACGTTTAAGGAGTCTTTGGAAGCGGTGTTTTCTCAGTTTATCGGTATTTTTGTAGGTGCGCTGGCAGCGGTACTGCTTCACACGTTACCGATTCCTTATGTGGCGGCAGCAGGAATTGGCATACTGATTGTCATTGTGTTTTATAATGTGCTGCGGATTCCGTTTTCCCCTTCGCTGGCATGTTTTATTGTGGTTATGGTTTGTACCACTTCGGATGTACATCCGATGCTGTATGCCCTGGGCAGAATTTGGGACAGTGCCATTGGTCTCGGTGTTGGTATGTTAATTAATACGCTGGTTTTTCCGTATGATAACAGCAAAAAAATCCGGACTGCCGTGCAAAATCTGGACCGGGAGCTGATTTTGTTTTTGGAGGAC
Source organism: Lachnospiraceae bacterium (assembly GCA_045541595.1). Classification (GTDB taxonomy): domain Bacteria; phylum Bacillota; class Clostridia; order Lachnospirales; family Lachnospiraceae; genus SIG299. The sequence continues at coordinate 5,317 of JAZQJL010000367.1, forward strand.
ATTTTTGACGGAGACGGTAAGCTGCCGGATGCGGAAATCATGGAAGAAAAGCTGGCGGATATCGCTTATCAGCTGAGTATTTTTGCAAATCAGATTTTGCCGTTTCATAAGGCAAGACAAAAAGAAAAGTTAAAGCTGTTCCGGATGTGTGAAGGCAGGGCAAGACGTCTGGTGTCCCATATGGAAGTTTTGTGCAGCATGGATAAACCGGGGCAGTTGAATGATGAAAATTTAGAGCAGTTACGGGCAGGTGGGGCTAAAATCGTGGAGCAACCGGATTTGACAGAATGGACAGAAAAGGACACGATAACGAATTATCATGTGGCTCAGATTCTGGCGTTGAGACGGGAACTGCTGGAGCTGATGCCGGTACAGTCAGAGAAGTAAAAATACTACTATGAAAAATCACGTATTTGTAATGGTTTTTTCAATAGTAAGAAAGTGTTATAATAACATTAAAAGAAACTCAATGAAAGCGAGGAAAAAACATGCCGTTTATTGATTCAAAAATTACAGTGTCCGTACCGCAGGAAAAGCGTGACGTGCTCAAAACTGAGTTAGGAAAAGCAATATCTGACTTGAATAAGCCGGAAAGTTATCTTATGATTGGAATAGAGGATCAGTATGATCTTTACATGGGTGGTAAGAAGTTGGAAAAGGGTGCCTATGTGGCAGTCAGTTTGTTTGGAAATGCCTCTTCTTCCGCGTACAATAAAATGACCGGAAACATCTGCCGGATTTTTGAGTCGGTGCTTGGTATTCCGGGAAACTGTGTGTACGTTACGTATCATGGTATCAGTGACTGGGGCTGGAATGGCCAAAACTTCTAGAGGAGGAAAATAACATGTTATTTTTGGGTATCGATTTAGGAACTTCGTCCATCAAGCTGGTGGTTATGGACGAAAAGGGAGAAATTAAGGCAAGTGCAGGCGGAGAGTACGGATTAAGCTTTCCGAAGCCGGGCTGGTCGGAGCAGAATCCATCCGACTGGGTAGCGCAGATGGAGGCTTCCATTAAAGCGCTTGGCGAGAAGATTAACTTAAAAGAAATTGCGGGTATCAGCTTTGGTGGTCAGATGCACGGTCTGGTTATTTTAGATGAAAACGACAACGTAATCCGCCCGGCGATTCTTTGGAATGACGGACGTACACAGGAAGAGTGCGATTACTTAAACAAGACCATCGGCAGAGAAAAGATTTCTGCATATACTGCAAATATGGCGCTTACCGGCTTCACAGCGCCTAAGATTCTCTGGGTAAAGAAGAATGAGCCGGAAAACTTTGCAAAGATTGCAAAGATTATGCTTCCGAAGGATTATCTTGCGTATCTGTTATCCGGTGTACACTGCACGGACGTTTCCGATGCTTCCGGTATGCTTTTAATGGATGTGGAGCACAAATGCTGGTCCAAGGAAATGCTGGAAATCTGTGATGTCAAGGAAGAACAGCTGGCGAAGATTTTCGAAAGCTATGACGTAGTAGGAACCATCAGGGCAGACGTGGCAGAGCGCCTCGGCCTTTCCTCGGATGTTAAGATTATTGCCGGTGCCGGCGACAACGCTGCCGGTGCGGTTGGTACAGGTACCACAAAGGACGGTATGTGCATCGTTTCCCTTGGTACTTCCGGTACCGTATTCGTTTCCTGCGACAAGTTCGCGGTAGACGATGCCAATGCATTACATATGTTTGCCCATGCCAACGGCAAGTATCACTTAATGGGTTGCATGCTGTCCGCGGCATCCTCCAATAAGTGGTGGATGGATGACATCATCGGTACAAAGGAATATGCAAAGGAGCAGGAGAAGATTGCTTCTCTTGGCGAAAACCACGTATACTACCTGCCATACTTAATGGGTGAGCGTACCCCTCATAATAATCCGAATGCAAGAGGTACCCTCACCGGTATGACCATGGACACTACCCGCGCCGACATGACTCAGGCAGTGTTGGAGGGCGTTACCTTTGCTCTTCGTGATTCTGTAGAAATCGCAAGAAGTCTTGGCGTAAAGATTGACCGCGTTCGTGCAACCGGTGGTGGTGCAAAGAGCCCGCTTTGGAGAAAGATGATTGCCAACATTATGAACGTTAGCGTAGAAATCATTAACAGTGAAGAAGGTCCCGGCTACGGCGGTGCAATTCTTGCAGCAGTTGGCTGCGGTGCTTTTGCAAGCGTGGAAGAAGCCGGCGATAAGTTAATCCGCGTGGTTGATGTAACCGAGCCGGATGCAGAGCTTGTTGCAAAGTATGAGAAGAAGTATGAAGTATTTAAGAAGTTATATCCGGCACTGAAAGATGTGTTTGATGATGTGGCAAATGTGTAAATAAAGTTAATGCGGTCTGTTGGCTTCAATGGACCGCATTTTATGTTTGCGTATGCGAAAGGAGGATATTCCATGGCATTACCTGATTTTAAGAAAACCGAACAAGACAAAACTGCCGTTCCGGAGTGGGCAAAGGACATGAAGGAAGGCGAATTTATCAGCTATTCTGTTACCTACGAATGCCGTAAGTATCTGCATTTATTTGATAAATATGTACATCCTTGTGCAGAAACCGGCGACATCACCTATTATGTGTATGACCCGGTAAAGCATGGTGCGGACCCGGCAGGAAAGTATCCGGTAACCATGTGGTTTCACGGTGCCAGCAATTCTCTCATGGGAGATGCCTGCATCATGTGCTGCGGAGCGGAGCAGTACGCTTCTCCAAAGCTTCAGCAGAAAATGGGCGGCGCATATATCATTGTTCCGCTGGCCAATGAGGAGCGCCTGGAAAATGGAGGAATTATCGGTAGCTGGTTTGATGCTTATTTAAAGCCAATCAAGGAAATTTATGATAAAGTATATACAGAACATGCACAAACTATCGACAAAAAGTTTGTGATGGGCGCTTCCTCCGGTGGTTTCTTTACCTGGCGGATGGTGGAAGCCTATCCGGGCTACCTGGACGGCGCCATGCCGATTGCCTCCGGCTATGTGCCGTCGGATGAATCCCTGGATGCTATTGCCAAAACCGGTGTGGAGCTTTTGATTGCCCACGGAAAGCATGACGAAATGGCAACCTTCGACGAGTGTATTACACCCCGGCAAGAGAAGCTTTTGTCCCTGAAGAACTGTTTGTGCTTCTTTCCGGAATGGGTGTACAACGGAGACGGTGGTATCGGCTCTGTGTTTTACGGATTTGAAATGGGGCAGCACTGTATGATTAACTGGGTGCAGCATAACCTGATGTTCGACGACGGAACCCCGGCGGATGAGAGACTGCCGGAGGGCGTGACCGGATGGGTGAAGAGTGTTTGTGAGAAATAAATGAGTATTTAAAAAGTCTGTTATAATTATGCTATAACAGACTTTTTACTTGCTTTTTTCAAAAGGAGATAGTATACTGTCTTTGTTATCCATTAACTTGTTTTTTTGCGAAAAGGAGTGGTTTGTTATGAGAAAATTTAAGAGAGTGAGAACAACTGAATAACGGGTGACCTATGTCACAAAACTTTCCTTTCGCATTTCATATGAATTTGTGGAGCTTATGTACCACAAAAGTTGAAGCACGCCAAAGGTGTGCTTTTTTTGCGCTTAAAAATATGAATTAAAACAAGAGGAGAACAAACAACAGAATGAATTTTTTTGAGAATCAAATAACGAAAAAGGAACATAGTGAGGGACTTGCCCTGTTTCGGGTTTGGGCCATTCATAAGGAGCATTATAAGCTGATGCCATTGGAGAACAATGGGAAAGCAGATAACAACGAACCGCTTAGCGCTGTCCTGAAAGGTTCCGCTTTTTACAAGGACGCCGGCTTTCAGGAGTATCCGGCCATCGGTGACATTGTGGTGGCGTGGGAGAATCCGGTGGGAGAAAGCATTATTTACCGGGTGTTGGAACGAAAATCCAAGTTTGTCAGAATGACGGCGGGCAGCATCGGGTCTCATTCCGACAATACTGCCAGACAGCTGGTGGCAGCGAATTTTGATACGGTTTTTTTAATGGAATCTTTGAATCAGGATTTTAATGTACGAAAGATGGAGCGGTATCTGGTAAGTGCCCGGGAAAGCGGTGGTACGCCGGTAATTGTGCTGACAAAAGCTGATTTATGCTGTGATTTGGAGGAAAAGGTAGGGGAAATGGAAGCGGTTGCCGCAGATGTTCCCGTGATTGCAGTTTCTGCAAAAAACGGTGTGGGCATGGAACAACTGCAAAAGTATCTGCAACCGGGGAAAGTGATTGCGGTAACCGGCTCCTCCGGTATCGGGAAATCCACGTTGATTAACACATTGGCAGGAAAAGAAGTTATGGCAACTTCGGAAATCAGGGAAAGCGATGACAGGGGCCGTCATACTACCACGCATCGTCAGATAATCCGGCTGGATAACGGTGCCATGATTATCGACACTCCGGGAATGAGGCAGCTGGGCCTGTGGTCCACCGGAGAAGGCATGGAAGCTTCCTTTGAGGATATTCTGGAACTGGCGGGAAAATGTCGTTTTGCAGATTGCCGCCATGAGCAGGAACCGGGATGCGCAGTGCGGGCGGCGGTAGAAGAAGGAACACTGCAGGAGGGACGCCTGATAAGCTTTAAAAAGCTTCAGAGAGAAGCAAGACACAGCGCAGCAAAAGAAGCATATCGGCAGAGAAAGACAACTGCATATAAGAATATGTGCAAAAACCAGCACAATGGAAGAAGAGTATAACGTAAACTGACAAAAGAATGCGAGAGGAAAAGAAACAGGGATATGCAAAAGAAAAATATGGCATGTCCCTGTTTTTTGTTGAGATACTACAATAGTAGAATTATGTTAAAAACTCTTTATTTCCGGCGGATTTTCCGGGTCGATTTCATCAAAACACTGTTCGCGGAAAAATCCGGATCTGGAGTATGGCTCGTTTCCGACATACAAATGTGCACAATCTCCTAATGTACGCAGACGGAAGTAGGCGTCTCCTTTTACACGCTCTTCGGTGGTAAGTACGGTAACAGAGGTTGGAGACACAAAGGCTCCCTGCCAAAGAAGTGGTGCCGGAATGCCGAGCAGGTGGGAAAGAATGACAAACTGTACGCCCAAGTGGCAGAAAAACACCAGGGTGTCGTGGTTGCCATTGACTACCTTATAGTAATTGCCGTAGCGTTCATAACCGTGGGAGGCTAAAACAGCATCGATGCCGGTTGTCACCTTTTGGAAAGAAGCAGCCACTTCACCGGTTTGCATGACGGGAGCCTGCAGCCAGGTGTCCTTGTGATAAAACTCCGGGACCCTGGTCCAGTAGTCCGGCATGAAGTCCCATGGAATGCGGTTATGGCCGGTTTCCGGGTCTTTCACATCTACATAAAATTCTTTCAGCCACTCGTGAATGGTGGCAGTACGGTTCAGCTTATTTAACGTAAGAGATGCGGTGTCTTTGGCGCGTCCTAAGGGGGAACAGTAAAATTCTTTTATATCCCATTTGGTGGTACGGGCGGAGAGCAGCTCGGCTTCCCGCCATCCCTTCTCAGTCAGGGAATCAATGCTGTAGTCCGGATCTCCGTGACGGATAAAAATCAGATTCATAATATCCTCCTTTGTTCTTATGGATATAACTAATTGATCCTAGTATAACGGATTTTTACTTTTCTGGCAACTGCTTGCGGTTTACGGCAGGTTAGTGTATAATCGGTGATAGTGAATTTCTCACAGAGGAGCAGAACAATGAGTAAACCAATGAATGCCTACACAGGCTTTGCAAAAGTATATGAAACCTTTATGGACAACATCCCCTATGAGGAGTGGGCAGAGTATCTGACCGGCTTATTAAAAGAGTACGGAATTGCAGAGGGCAGCCTGCTTTGTGAACTGGGTTGCGGTACGGGAACCATGACCAGGCTTTTGGCAAAGGCCGGATATGACATGATTGGTATTGATTTATCCGAGGAAATGTTAGATATTGCCCGTTATGAGCATCCGGACGAAGAATATGACATTCTGTATCTGAATCAGGATATGCGGGAGTTTGAGCTGTTTGGCACGGTGGCGGCTATTATCAGTGTGTGTGACTCCATGAACTATCTGACCTCCGACGAGGAACTGGTGCAGGTATTTAAACTGGCAAATAATTATCTGGACCCGGGTGGGTACTTTATCTTTGATATGAAAACGGAATACCATTATGAAAAACTGATGGGGAACCGTACCATTGTGGATAACCGGGAAGAAAGCAGTCTGATTTGGGAGAATTTCTATGATAAAGAACAGAAACTGAATCAGTACGATATTACGATTTATACAAAGGCAGAATTTGAAGAAGAGGATGAGGATGAAGACATGCCGCCGCTGTTTGAGCGGATGGAAGAGTCCCATGTGCAAAGGGCATATCCGGTGGAAAAGGTGGCAGAGTTATTGAAATCGGCAGGTCTTAAGCTGGTAGGGGTGTATGGTGAGTGTACCAAAGATGCACCAAAGCCGGATTCCGGCCGGGTATATTTCATAGCAAGAGAAACGTATCAGGAGAACAAATATTATGAACAAAGCAACAGCTAAGACGGAGCAGAAGAAAAAACTGCGCTCCGCATATTTAGAAAAACGAAATCAGATGGAGCCGGAAAAAAGAGCAGAAGCCTCTAAAAAAATCAGGGACTGGGTCTTTGCCAACAAACGCTTTAAGACGGCAAAAACCGTGCTTGTTTATGCTTCTTACAAAAGCGAGGTAGAGACAAAGGAGCTGATTCAGGGCGCACTGCGTCAGGGAAAGCGGGTGGCTGTTCCAAAGGTAAACGGGGAAGAAATGGACTTTTATGAAATTGCTTCCTGGGAAGAACTGTTTCCGGGATATCAGGGCATTTTAGAGCCGCAACCAGAAGGAAAAGAACCGGTAATTCCTGCAGAAAGCGATGTGATGCTGCTTCCGGGCGCGGTATTTGACCGTCAGGGCGGTCGCATCGGCTACGGCGGCGGATTTTACGACAAATATTTGGATAAGGTGCTGGAAGCATACGGCCACCGGCCATATCTCATGGCACTTGGTTTTGCCTGCCAGATTTCTCCGAAAAAAATTCCAGCCGAGTCCCATGACAAAAAAATGGATTGCATTCTGACGGAACGTCGGGTTATAATGCCAAGGAAAGAAAATTCCGGCAAGCTGGACATTATTGCGGATGTGGTGGAAGCGGTAATAGAAATCGGAATCGAGCTTGTCGTTGAAATGATTGATTAAAGGACAGTAGAGAGGATAGAATGACATGGAATATAAGGATTATATTGTCAGAGCAACAGCGGCAGACGGCCAGGTGCGTGCCTTTGCTGCCACAACCAGAAACTTAGTGGAGGAAGCAAGAAGAATGCATGAAACAAGCCCGGTGGCTTCGGCAGCATTAGGACGTTTACTTACTGCAGGCGCCATGATGGGAAGCATGATGAAGGGCGATAAAGACTTAATTACTTTGCAGATTCGCGGCGACGGTCCCATCGGCGGTATCGTGGTAACTGCCGATTCCAAGGCAAGGGTAAAAGGCTACGTACACAATCCGGGAGTAATGCTTCCTCCAAATGCAGAGAGCAAATTGGATGTGGGCGGTGCCGTGGGTCACGGTATGCTGCAGGTCATCCGCGACGTTGGCTTAAAGGAGCCATACGTAGGCCAGGTAGACTTAATTTCCGGCGAAATTGCGGAGGATATAACCTGTTACTTTGCGGTATCGGAGCAGGTGCCATCCGCGGTAGCATTGGGAGTTCTTATGAACAAGGACAACACCGTGCGTCAGGCTGGGGGCTTTATTATCCAGCTGATGCCGTTTGCGGAAGAAGCGGTGATTGCCCGCTTAGAGCAGAAGCTTACGGAAGTAACTCACATTTCTTCCCTTCTTGATGAGGGGATGACACCGGAAGAACTGTTAGAGTACGTGCTGGCAGATTTCGAGCCTAAGATTTTAGAAAAGGTGTCCACGGAATATTACTGCAACTGTTCCAAGGACCGTGTGGAAAAGGCGGTTGCCAGCGTGGGTAAAAAGGATTTGCAGGAAATGATTGAAGAAGGTAAGCCAATTGAAGTAAACTGTCATTTCTGCGACAAAAAGTACGAATTTACCGTGGAAGATTTAAAGAATCTGATGAAGTATTCGAAGTAAATAAAACTGTAACATTTCTGACTGTGAAATGACATAAAAAAGGAGTATGTTAAAAATAACATGCTCTTTTTTTGATTGGAGGGGAAAGAAATGAAAAGAAATTTTATCACTTTTTTGAGTATGCTTGCTCTTGTGCTTCTGGTTTGCGCGGGTTGCAATAAACAAAATCCGGAGCCGACACCTGCTCCGGAACCAACGGCGACTGCCACGCCAACGAAAGAGGCAGTGCCAACGAAGGAACCAACTACGGCTCCTACGATAACACCAACCAATACGGCAACGCCGGAGCCAACAAAAGAACCTACGGAAGTTCCGACTCCGACGGTAACAACTGTCCCGGCAGAATCTCCCTTTGCCGTAGTTTCGCCGGTGCCGCAAAGTGAAGTCACGGATATTGTGGGTACCATGACGGTCGACACCTATCCGGTGGTGGATGGTTCCACGGCAACACTGCCGCTTTCTGAAGCGGTGTTTATGGCAGCTACCGGTGAAAGTGCAGAGCTGGCAGCAGAGCAGGTGGTACATACCAAAACAACAAATTCCTATAACCGGCTGTACAATAAAGAAGTAGATCTGCTCATTGTCTATGAGCCGGCAGAGACCATTGTAGAGCGTATGAAGACAGAACCATTGTGTATTAAGCCGATTGGGCTGGATGCTCTGGTATTTCTGGCGAATACGGCAAATCCGCTAAACTCCCTTACCATGGAGCAATTGGTGGACATTTATTCCGGTAAAATCGCTAACTGGGCTGACGTGGGCGGACTTGATAAAGAACTGTTGGCTTTTCAGCGACCGGTGGGCTCCGGCAGTCAGACCCTGATGCAAAAGCTGGTCATGGGTGATGTAGAAATGGTGGACGGCGACAATGTGTTCCGCTATAGTACCATGTCGGATATTTTAGAGGGAATGCTGTCTTATAACAATGAGGACAATACGCTTGGCTATTCCGTATTCTATTATGCCAACAATATGTATTTTGAAAAAGATTTAAAATTGATGGGAGTGGATGGTGTAATTCCTTCCACAAAAACCATTTATAACGGTTCCTATAAGCTGACGAATGCTTTTTATGCGGTAGTGCGGACGGATGAACCGGAAGATTCCAATGCACGCAAAATTTTTGACTGGCTTACCGGAGA
>JAZQJL010000368.1:0-6046 GCA_045541595.1 Lachnospiraceae bacterium
CACTGCCACAACGGTGCTGATGATTGTTGCAAGAATTACCGGCGCCACGATAGCTGCCGGGGAAGCACTGCCGTACCGGCTGCGGTATGCAATCATATTGATGGGAATCAGCTGTAGAGAAGACATATTCATCACAAGCAATGTACACATTTCTGCGCTGGCCGCCCGGGGAATTTCCTTTTCCCCGGCAATATATCCCGGGGTCCCTCTTTGTTCTTCCACCGCCGCCAGTTCTTCCATTGCCTTAATACCTGCAGGTGTTGCCGCCCAGCCAAGTCCCAGCACGTTTGCCACCATATTGGTTGCTATGTATTCCGCCGCTTTAGAGTCCGGAGCCAGCTTCGGAAACAGGAAGCGGATTACCGGCGACAGCCATCCCGCCATTTTCTCCAAAAGGCCGCTGGCTCTTGCCACCTGCATGAGGCCGGTCCACATGGACAGAATTCCCATCATGGTAATACACAGTGTCACCGCGTTCCCCGCAGATTCCAGCGCACCGTTTCCCACAGCCTCCATATTGCCCGTAAGAATCCCGACAGAAATTCCAATTAAAATCATAAGTGCCCAAATTGTATTTAACATACACTTTCCCTCCATTTTCAATTATTTCTATAGTATTCCTGAATATTGTGCAGTATTCCTAGGTATCTACGGTGAAATTGTTAAGAATTGTCAAAAAACATTCTTTACAAATTCTTCCTCTTCGTGTATAATAATGACACAGACTTTGACAGGGGAAGTCTAAAAACAAAGGAATAAGGAGAAACGTTATGGGTCAGATTATTAAAAACACCGGAATTGTTCGTCGTTTAGACGAGCTCGGCAGAATCACTCTGCCAATCGAATTACGTAGAAATCTGGATATCGGAGAAAAGGATCCTGTGGAGATTTATGTTTCTGAAGATATGATCATCTTAAAGAAGTTTGCTCCGGTTGATACTTTTACCGGTAGCACAGACGATCTTGTGGAATACCACGGCAAAATGGTTTCCAGGGATTCCATCAAAGAGCTTGCAAAAATGGCTGGTATCATTGAGTAGCACATAATGTAAATACCAAAAATTAAGACCACGGAAGAATCCCCTTCCGTGGTCTGTTTGTTTTCACTGATTTATTTTTCAAGTAATGCCTGATAAATATCGCGTTTTGACATTCCTCTGTCGTTTGCGGCAGCTTTCATCGCTTCTTTTTTGTCCATTCCCTGGGAAAGATAGAATTCTACATGCTCCTCAACAGACATTTCCTGCCACTTCGCCTGCTCTTCTTTTTCAATCTCGGCAAAGTCTTTACCCTGAATTACCAACACGCATTCGCCTCTTGGCTCCTCCGCTTCAAAATGGGCAATCACTTCGGAAATCAAGCCCGATACCGTAGTCTCATGCTTTTTTGTCAGTTCCCGGCACACCGTCATTTTGCGGTCTCCCAGGGTCTCCAGCAAAAGAGCCAGCGTCTTTTTCAGACGATGAGGGGCCTCATACAGCATAAGGGTTCTGGTTTCTTCTTTTATATCATTTAAAATCTGGCGACATTCTTTTTTATCGGACGGCAGAAACGCCTCAAAAGCAAACCGGCGGGTCGGCAGACCGGAAATGGTCAGCGCCGTAATGCAGGCACAGGCCCCCGGCAGTGAAGTTACGGTAATCCCGGCTTCTCTTGCCATGCGGACCAGTTCTTCTCCCGGGTCGGAGATTCCCGGTGTTCCCGCGTCCGTAATCAGGGCAATATTGGTACCGTTTTGCAATTGTTGCACCAGTTCCCGCCCCTTTTCTATTTTATTGTATTCATGGTAACTTGTCATCGGGGTCTTAATCTCGAAGTGATTCAGCAGCTTGATACTGTTTCTTGTATCCTCTGCCGCAATCAAATCCACCTCTTTTAACGTGCGGAGCACGCGGAAGGTAATGTCTTCCAGATTGCCGATGGGCGTAGCACATAAATATAAGGTTCCTTTAGTATCCATACACATCATAAATCTCCTGGGTATATACCCCCGGTTCTTTGTAAACAATCAGCGGCGGCGCGATTTTAATCATGGATTTTCCGCCCTTTAAGCACTCCAGCAGCACCATATTCGGCTCTTTGTCCGCGTAGGGATGAACCAGCCGCATTGCCTTTGGCTCCAGTTTATATTTTTGAAGTTCCGCAAAAATCTCTGCCAGACGGAACGGACGATGCACCATATAAAATCTGCCGTTTGGCTTAAGCACCGCGGAAGCCTCCCGGATTACATCCTCCAGAGAACAAAGCACCTCGTGTCTTGCAATGGCCTTTGGTAACTCCGGGTTTTTTAATCCGTGGTTGTCGTTCATGTAGGGCGGATTGCTGGTTACCACATCAAATACCGCCTTGCCAAATATCCTAGAGGCCGCTTTAATATCTCCGGTTACCACGGCAATTTTTTCGTTCAGCCCATTCATTGCCACGCTGCGGCGGGCCATGTCTGCACTTTCCTCCTGAATTTCCAGCGCCGTTATGTGGGATGCTTCTGTTTTTGCAGAAAGAAGAATCGGAATGATTCCGGTGCCGGTACCCATATCAAGCACCCGCTCTCCGGGTTTTACCTTTGCAAAGCCGGACAACAGCACCGCATCCATGCCGAAGCAGAATTTCTCTTCGTTTTGAATGATGCGCAGATTGTTCCTCTGCAAATCATCAATGCGCTCTCCTTCCAGCAGAAATTCGTTGTCTTTGTTTATCATCCTAGTTATTCTCCAGGTTGGATTTGCCTTCTCTCTTTTCCAGCATCTCCAGTGCCTTTAATTCCGCATCATCGGTAGTTGCTCGTTCTTTCTTGCGGCGTGGTTTAAAAGTAAGCTCGGAAGTATGATAATCTTTAACTTCCTTTTCATCGTTCTCTTTGGTGATCACCACTTTTACCCGCTGCTTCAGCACGCTGACACTTTGTACCTCACCCTTAAAGCCGTCTGCCGTTGTAACATAGTCGCCTACATTCGGAAGCTTGCTGTTTAAGTCTTCATAAGCTTCTTCCTCATTCTTTAAGCAGCACATCAGTCTGCCGCACACACCGGAAATCTTGGTCGGATTTAAGGACAGATTCTGCTCTTTTGCCATTTTGATGGAAACCGGAACGAAATCAGTTAAATAGGAATGGCAGCACAGGGCACGACCGCACACACCGATACCGCCAAGGATTTTGGTCTCGTCACGGACACCAATCTGGCGAAGTTCAATTCTTGTTTTAAATACTGCTGCCAAATCCTTTACCAGTTCACGGAAGTCGATACGGCCGTCTGCGGTAAAGTAGAACAGAACTTTATTGTTATCAAAGGTGTACTCACAGTCAATGAGCTTCATTTCCAGTTCGTGCTTTCTGATTTTCTCCAGACATACCTGGAACGCTTCTTTTTCTTTTTCTTTGTTCTTGCGCTCGATTTCATCATCTTCCGCCGTAGCAGGACGGATTACCGGCTTTAACGGCTGAATTACCTTGTCCTCCTCTACTTCCTTTGGGGCAAGCACTACAAAGCCGTATTCTACGCCTCTTGCAGTTTCTACAATTACATTGCTGCCCTGCTTGATGTCAAAATCAAGTGGATCGAAATAATATACTTTTCCCGCTTTACGAAAGCGGACACCAATTACTTTTATCATTGAAAAATTCCTCCATATTTACGAATTTTGTCTCTCTGTTTTATACTTCCTGATTCTTCATGGTGTACAGCAGCATTTCCAGGGAAACCTCCAGGTTTACGTTGGCACTCATGCGCTGTCTCGTCAGTTCAATGGCATTAATGCATTCTTCAATGCGGGCATAGCCAAGCCGCTCTGCCTGCTGCTCCAGTTCCCGTTCTTCTTCTCTGAAAACCGGCCGCCCTTTGCCGTTGGTGGATTTCATTACCAGTACATCCCGGTACCATAAATTCATCAGGGACAGGATATCCGGAAGCTCGTTTTTTCTTCCGGCCCAGTCTTTTACCTTTTTGTACAGTTCGTCTGCCGGCATGGAATCTAAGCGCCTAAGTATCCGGATCACCTCATCCTTTAGGCTGACAAACTCGCCGGACTGGGCATAGGCAATCGCCTTTCCCGGGATTCCGTCAGCAAAATCTGCTGCCACCTCTGCCATAAAACCGGCAATCCCGCGACGCTCCGTTAAAAGCCTTGTGATTGCCCGACGGGCCACCGGCCGCACATTTAATAAAATGCACCGGGATAAAATAGTGGGAAGCAAAAGCTTTGCATTTACCGTCAGGAGGATAATAACCGCATACTCCGGCGGTTCCTCGATGGTTTTTAGCATGGCATTTTGAGCCTGCTCCGTCATTTTTTCCGCTTCATCTATAATATAGACCTTATAAGGTCTGCTATAGGGTTTGACCAAAATATCATTATTTAACTGAAGGCGCACGTCATCTACACCAATGGTGGCCTTCTCGTGTGTTACCCGCCGAATATCCGGATGGTTGCCGGATACCGCCTGTTTGCAGGACTGACAATGCCCGCAAGGCTCAATACCGCCTTCTTCGCACTGCAGGGTGGTGGAAAACACATCCGCCAGCAGCTTCTTACCGGAGCCTGCTTCCCCCTGGATAATGTACGCATGGGAAACCTTGCCCATTCGTATGGCATTCTGTAAATGCCCTGTGATTTGTTCTTGTCCGACTATGTCCTGAAACTTCATATTTATTCCTCAACAAATTTACTTTTGCCCCTGCCTTTATCAGGTCAGAATGTCCAGCAAAAGTCCGCGAATCTCATCGATTTTACTTAAAATAAACAGGTGATCCTTCTCTTCCTTTAAAAGCTCTGCTGCCAGTAAATCCAGGTTTTCATCCACCAGCTTAATCATACCGTAAACCCGGTGTCTGCCCCGGCGGTCTAAGAAGTTTTCACGGCTGAACTTATGGGAACGGGAAACAATCTCGTTCATGAACTCCTGAATCAGCGAACGGTAGTACTTCATATCCCGGACATCCATATGCTTGGCAATTTTCTTGCCCTCTTTTTCGATATCCGTAAGAAGCCCGGACAGCCGCTCCGCCAGCGCCGTTTCTTCAATGGCACTAAGCAAAGTAAACTGAAAGCTGCCGTCTGTCTGCTGAGGTGCCTGCGTCTTTGCCTCCACCTGGTTTACCTGCTGCATCTGATTGATTTTTAAATCAAAGTTATTGTCCATAGGATGCCCCCCTTTCCAAAAGGGATTTTACATCAGCTTCTATCTCTTTGCAGCATTCCTCCAAATCGTTGTTGAAATACCGCTTGTTAATACCAAGGCGCAGAAGCTCTTCTTCTGCAAAGTCTTCTTCATCTGCCAGGAATCTGCGGCATACCTCTTTATAATTCGGCTTTTTTTGCATGGACTCCCGGTTGATGTAGCGGATTAGCCGGTCCTTTGGGTCTGCCTCAATATAAATCGGAATGACAACGTCATCTCCCTTTGTTGTTTCTTTATAATAAGAACGGATCATTTCGAAGCCGGCCAATGTGTTAATCATCAGATAGCTGTGATTCTTTAAATCGATTTGTCCGTCATTTACCGTGAAATAGTACCATGGACCGTGCACTGTATGAAAGCACCGTTCTTCAATTACCTTACCCTGCTCCCGAAGCTTTTTCAGCTCTTCCTCCGTAGCAAAGAAATACTCCACTCCGTTGGTCTCCCCGGGACGCATCGGCCGGGTTGTATAAATCACTACCGTCTTTGGCGCGCTGTCTTTGTTCTCTGCCGCCAGACTGTCCAAAACCCGCTTGTAAATGGTATCTTTTCCTGATGAAGTTTTTCCCATAACTACAAAAATTCTGCCCATGGCTTTCTCCTCCGGAAGTACATTTGCACATAATTATCCATCGTATACTACAGTATACCATATTTCCCGGCGTATGTCATGAAAAACTTTTTTTAAATTTTTTCAAAAAAGCGCTTGACAAATATTCGAAGATGTATTATAGTATGCCTTGCGCTTGAGCGTCAGCTGACGAGTTGTCCCCAAGCGTTAACATAGATTTGCATCTCTAGCTCAGTTGGTAGAGCACCTGACTCTTAATCAGGGTGTCCAGGGTTCGAGCCCCTGGAGATGCACTAAAA
>JAZQJL010000369.1:0-3887 GCA_045541595.1 Lachnospiraceae bacterium
TCGGAAGAAGTCCAGGTAATTTTGGCTCCGGTGGCGGTAGTTCTTGGTAAATCAATACTCGAGGAAGAAATGGTTTCCGGAATATTGAACTCTTCCAAAGGAACCAAAACGCTGTAGGAGTTGGACTTTACGGCGTCACCGTATTTGACGGTTGCCGTAAGGGTAACAAACTGAACATCATCCTGGCAGATAACCTTAGCGGTGTTGCCGTCGATAACGATGGCAGCATTGTCGGAAGTCCAGGTAACATCGGAATGGAGACGACCGGTGGTGATGAGTGGAAAATCTTCGTCGGCATATTCTGCAACGGTAATGTCTTTAAAGTCTATTTCCACACGTTCTTCGTCGGTATAGTAAATCTTGCTTCCCCATACCGTTCGGTTATCCGTGCCGCTGGCAGTGAATACCGTGGTGTATACCCGCGGACCGGCTTCGTCATACTGCTGCAGGGCAACGCCCTTATATTTCTTATCGCCGATTTTAATGGTGAAGAAGGTATCCTTCAGTTCCCAGGTTCCCTGATAATCACCGGTGACGGTGCCGTCTTCATTTAAAGTAATCATCTCACTGGATACGAAGTTGTCGTTAAAGTTGACCGGGTCTGCATAATACTGCAGTCTGTGGTAAACAAATTCATAATCACCCACAACGTCCTCAAGGGCCAGCGGGCGGATGGTTTCGCCGCCGAACTTATATGGTGCGGTTACTAACCAGCCTTCTTCGTTTAGGAACATCTGATTGGACTTGATGACAAAGCCGTTCTCGCCGTAGGCTTCCGTATGGGCACTCTTGCTATGGTAGTGGAGAAAAATCTTTCCGTCCTCTCTGACAATGGCGGAATTACCACCGTTGGCAGTGGAAGAGTAGCGCATGCAGGCAAACTGGAAGTTATCCATAATACGTACGCCAAGGGTGGTGGCATTGGTATTGGAAAATGCGTCATTACCCATATAATCCACATAACCGTGGTCCGGATATTCGGAACGCAGCATTCTCATGTTATAGCCGCCGGTGGAACGAAGCACGCCCTGGGACCAGAACAGGAAGTAGTAGTAGCCGGTAGAAGACAAGTCGGATTCTACGACAATAATGTATGGTCCTTCACCCCGCTTCTGGGCAATCTGCTTGCCGTAGTACGGGTCCTGTCTGCCATCGTCCGTGTAATCATAATTGTCGGCGGAACGAAGACCGGTAAGCGGGTCCATCTTCAGGATGCGCAGGCCGCCCATACTGGAAAAAGAACCGTATACAATATAGAAATTGCCGTCGGCATCATAAAACGGAGCCGCGTCAATACAGTCCACAAACTTGGATTTGTAATCGGCAGTATCCTTGGTAAAATAGAAGCTCTTTTCCTCCGCCGTCATGTCGGACACGCTGCTCTTACCCAGCACCTGAAGAAGATTGGTGTGACCGGCTTCCACATCGCTTTGTCTGAAGTCCGCACACACAATGGTTCCGGCATAGCGGAACGGTCCCTCCGGACTATCTGCCGTAGCAAGGGCAATTGCAGACTGGGTGGTGCCGTTTACCAGGGAAACATACATAAAGTATGGGTCCGTACCGGCGTCTGCCGCCGCCTTACTGTAAGTCACGTCCAGTGCCCAGATACCGAAATCTGCACGGTCTTTTGTGATATCCAGCCAGGAAAAAACTTCTGCAAATTCATCACGGAAATCCTGGTCAAACAGCTTGTTGGTAGCCGCCGTTCCCACACTGGAATTGCAGATATAGGACCAGGACGCCATATTCTTGGAGGTTCCCGCTACCATATGGGAACCGTAGGAATAATAATTCCCGGATACCGGATCATAGAAGATGGACGGATCATGAATTCCGATACTCTTTGTTCCGACTAAGCTGATCTTCTCGTCCGGCGCGTAGGTAATCTTCGGAACAGGGGTGGCCGCCTCGGGAGTCACCGTTCCGGTTAAACCGGTATCTTCCCCCGGAGTTTCCGTACCGGACACCTGCTCCTGCCCTTCGTTGTTTGGATTAGGCAGCTTCTTGGAGGTACAACCGCCTACGGCAACTACGAGAGCCACAGACAACACCCCGGCCGCCAGATAACGTAAGCCTTTTCGTTTCATAATTATTCTCCTTTGACTTTTCTTTGGCGCATGAAAGCACACTTTGGTAATAGTATAACAGAAGTTCCGGTTTATCTCAATGAGGATTCGTAAGAAAAGCTCCGGTTCTTATCGAAACCGGAGAAAGCAGGCTTGCCGCCGGGAAAACATGCAGAAAGTTCGTAATTCGTTACAGAATATTAATTTTTTAAACTAAAAGTTTAATGATTTTTTGAAAAAGATGTGTTATAATAGACGCCTAGGTAAAATCGTGTTTGGGATGGAAGAGATATTTACAGGAGGTACAAGTTTATGGAACCAATGTATTTGTCAATTCAGCAAAAGGAAACAGGAAGACAGATTAAGAAGTTGCTCGCGGAAAATGGATATACCGTAAAGGACGTGCAGAGCGCTATGGGATTTGAAAATCCTCAGGCAATCTATAAGTGGATTTCCGGAAAGTCATTACCGAGCTTAGACAATTTTGTAATCTTAAGCAGATTACTACATACAAGTATGGAAGATATCCTCGTCGTTGACGGGGATATTGTTTGTTTTATGGGAATATATTTTAAACTATCGGTTCAATGACAAATTGCATGCGAGGTAGTAAGCTAATATCAGAACGAAGCAAAGAGGAGGAGATATTAGAATGCAGACAATGACATCAGCATACGCAAATAAGATGCTTAGGAGCTTAGAGGAAGATAAGGCTTTCTGGGTGAACAAGGAGGCAGCATCCTACACATACGTGGTAGCTGTCAATGAGGAACCGGTGGTTCCGGAATATGATTATGCAGAGGTTGCAGCCATAATTGCAGAAATCGATGAAAAAATTGCAATTATCAAGCATGCGCTTAATGTGACAAATGCCACTGCCAAGGTCATGGTTGGGGATGCAGAAATGAGCATTGATACCATTCTTATCAAGATGGCTCAACTTAATAAGAGAAAATCTGTGCTCGATGTGATGCGTAAGCAGCTTCCAAAGGTAAGAGTGGAGCAGCATGCTTATATGTCCAGAAATTCCGTTCCGGAATATAAGTATATCAATTATGACCTGGAACTAATAAAGAAGGAGTACGAGGGCATTTCTATGCAGATTATGGAAATGCAGATGGCGCTGGATAAATACAATCAGACGGTGCAATTTGAAGTAGATATCTAAAGGATATTTTCCGTACAAGACTTCCTAACATTATTGGTGATCCGGAAGTTTTTGTTCAGAGTTAAGGTATATCTATTATTGGTTATTTGTTATCGGTTTATGTTCAATGTAGGTATAGAATCTGATGCAAATTCTTTGATAGATACCTTGTAGAAAACCTGCTTCGTAGAAGCGTGTGGAGGTTCGGTTCTAAGCACAAGCTGCGGAAGGTCTTCAGATCTTCTGCAGCTATTTTAATGTAGAAGGAGCGACGGATGAAGAATTATTGGAGAATGAGAGACTTTTCGATATTTTCGGTACCTTATGCGTATGTGGACCATAGTTCGTATCTGGCGGACCAGCTGTTTGAACAGAATAAGGTAAGAATGAAATTTAAAGGAGAATGCGTAAAAGCGGAATCGTCATATCGTATTGTATTTTGTAAGGTGCGAAAGATGGACGCAGAGCGTTTTGAAGAAGCACTGGAAAAACTGGAAAATAAGATGTTGCTATTGGGTTACAGGGATTATCCTAATGTATGTGGTGAAATAGCAAAGATGATTGAGGAAGGAATGAAAGCGAGGGAGAAAAGTGAAACAATATGTGACACTTGATAAGCGAAGTAAAAAAGCGCAAAAGGAATATTATTCTAAGCAGCGTGGTACATGGGG
>JAZQJL010000370.1:0-3460 GCA_045541595.1 Lachnospiraceae bacterium
TAAGACCGCTTGGCCTCCGACTTCCATCTCTTCCGTGGCATCCAACACTAACACTGCCACATCTGTTTTGGCTAAAATTTCTCTTGTTTTCTGTACACGAAGCTCGCCAAGAGTACCCTCATCGTCAAAGCCCGGGGTATCAATAATCACTACCGGACCTATTGGCAAAAGTTCCATGGACTTTTTTACCGGGTCGGTGGTGGTTCCCTTTACGTCGGACACCACCGCCAATGCTTGCCCGGTAACGGCGTTCACCAGGCTTGATTTACCCGCATTTCTTCTGCCAAAAAAGCTGATATGCACCCGCTCGGCAGATACAGTTTGGTTCAAACTCATATGCACTCCTTAAAATCTGAAATCTCTCCGGTTAGAATTCTTAATCTCCTCAATATGCTCCGCCGCAATCTGACGGTTCTTCTCTCTCGGAATGTTTGCAAGTTCCTCCTGCACCATCTTATGGCCGATTTCCTTGGTTTCTTCACTTGCGTAGTCTACCAGATACTCGGTAAGGGTCATCAGGGCATTCGGATGACAGCAGTTACCAATCTGGCCGCTCTTGCAAAGACTCATGAAACGGTCGCCGGTGCGTCCCAGACGATAGCATGCGGTACAGAAGGACGGAATATGTCCGTTCTCCATGAGCCAGCGTACTACTTCATCCAGGGAACGCTGGTCAGAAACGTCAAACTGCTCGGTGTCGTGCGGACGTTCTTCTGCGGAATATCCTGCGTAACCGCCAACGGAGGTTCTGGAGCCGCCGCTCACCTGGGATACGCCAAGCTTAAGAAGCTTTCCGCGTACTTCCTCGGTTTCACGGGTGGAAATAATAATTCCGGTATATGGCACTGCCAGACGAATGCAGGCAGTAATCTTTGCAAAGGTTTCATCATCAATACCGTTGTCAAAATCCTCCGGATTGATGTCGTCTGCCTTCTTTAAACGAGGCACGCTGATGGTATGCGGACCAACCCCAAACACAGCCTCCAAGTGCTCTGCATGCATCATAAGTCCCGCAAACTCATACTTATAAAGTTCCAGACCGAACAGTACCCCAAGACCAACGTCATCAATTCCACCTTCCATGGCACGGTCGTGAGCCTCGGTATGGTATGCGTAATTGCTCTTTGGTCCGGTTGGATGTAACTTTTCGTAGCTTTCCTTGTGATAAGTTTCCTGGAAGAGAATGTAGGTACCGATGCCCGCATCCTTTAACTTACGGTAATTCTCCACGGTGGTAGCCGCAATGTTTACGTTAACACGGCGGATATCGCCATTTTTGTGGTGCACGCTGTAAATGGTGTCGATGCACTCTAAAATATACTCAATCGGATTATGTACCGGATCCTCGCCTGCCTCAATAGCAAGACGCTTATGTCCCATATCCTGCAAGGCGATAACCTCCTGGCGTACTTCTTCCTGGGTCAGCTTCTTTCTCGGAATGGTCTTATTCTTCATGTGATATGGGCAGTAAACGCAACCGTTCACACAGTAATTAGAAAGATATAATGGCGCGAAAATTACAATGCGGTTACCGTAAAATGCCTTCTTGATTTCTGCTGCAATTTCGTAAATTCTCTCGATTTTGTCCGGCAGGTCACAGGCTAACAGTACAGATGCTTCTCTGTGGGACAGTCCTGCGCAGTTCCAGCCGTCCTCGGTCTTTCTAGGACGTGCCTTCTCTAAAATTTCGTCAATCAATGCCACGTTTCTCTTGTTTGCCTCTGCATACTCTAAGGTTGCTTTAATTTCGGCGTCGTTGATAAATTCCTCCGCCTTCATGGATTTTGGATTATATGGAATCATATTCTTTTCCCCTTTCTATTTTCGTGCATCGCCCCGGTCCACCACTACGGTGCACCCGATGGACGCCATACGTTTTTCTAATTCAGCTTTTGCCTGTGCAGACTCCGCTCCATCAGAGAGCTTGTTGTCGTACAGCATATATTTTTTCCGTACCGATGCCGGTGACAAATTCGGCATCACTACATTTGCTCCGGCTAAGATGCCCCGTTCCCTGCCGTTTTCCGCCATGGTACCAAGTGCTGTGGTTGCAGGCAAAAGCACCTTCGGATGAATCAAACGAATCATACTGAGAAGCAACAAGGTCGTCTCCACAGAGCCCGCCGGGTCGTCCTTAAAACAGGTATCTTTATGCGGAATGAAAGGACCAATGCCGCACATCTCCGGCTTAAATTCTTCAATAAATCCGAGCTCTTCTGCCAGCATTTCTTTTGTTTGATACGGTGAGCCTACCATAAAGCCGGTGCCCACCTGATAACCGCACTCCCTGAGCCACTGTAGACACTCCATCCGATGCTTCCAGGAAAGCTCTGCCGGATGGAGCTTCGTATAATGCCCCTCGTTGGCTGTTTCATGGCGAAGCAGGTATCGGTCCGCCCCCGCTTCTTTCAGGGTCTTATAGCTCGTTTTACTGCGTTCTCCGAGGGATAATGTCACCGCGCAGTCCGGATGATTTGCTTTTATGCTATGTAATAATGCCACCAAACGCTCATCCGTGAAGTAACCGTCTTCTCCTCCCTGCAGTACAAAGGTACGGAAGCCAAGCTCATATCCTTCCCTGCAGCATTCCAGAATATCTTCTTCTGTTAAACGGTACCTCTCACAGTTTTGGTTGCTCCGTCTTATACCGCAGTAATAACAATCGTTTTTGCAGATATTACTGATTTCAATCAGGCCGCGGATAAATACGTTGTTACCGTAGTACCTCTCTTTTTCTGCCCGGGCTTTTTGCGCCAGATAGTCTGCTTCTTTGGCACCACAACCGGTAAGCAATGTAATATATTCTTCTTTTGACAGTTTATGCTCTGTCGTCAGTTTATCGATTAATGTCACTAATTCCATCTTCATAACTTACACTTACCTCTAGCTAATCACGCTGGAAAACGCCGTTTTCACACTGATGCCCGGTAACTTGCCGATACGACCTGCAAGGGACGAAATCTTATCCTGAGGCGCGTCAATGGCAATACTGATGATACTGATGTTTTTCTGGCGGTACGGAATGCCCATCCGTCCAATGATATACATACTGTACTCGTGGAGGATGCTGTTCAGGGTTTCCACCGAATCTGCCTGCTCCACGATAATACTCATAACTGCTACCCGTGTTTCCATAGGGGCTCCTTTCCTAAGGGATTTCCTGACAAAAAAACGTCGTACCCATTTTCTTACGAAAAGGTACGACGAAGAAGACATACTTATGGTATGTAACTAATATTTTTTCTTATTGTCGTCACCTTTCACGCAGAAGAAGCATAACTGTTCAGTACCTTCACAGTCATGCGGAAAAATCCATTAAAAATTGCTTCGCAATGGGATTTTCCCCTCTCGAATCACTGTTATACGACCTCAGCAGCAAGTGCTTCGGTCTGTACTGAATAATTACATACGTCTTTATGTCAGGAGTTCTGACAAATATTATATACTATTTCGATAATTA
>JAZQJL010000371.1:0-1863 GCA_045541595.1 Lachnospiraceae bacterium
CCGCAAACATGGCACCAAGTGCAACAATCATTGTTGCCGCCTGACCATTGATATATTCTACCACATCCGCTCTAGGCGCACCGCAGAACAGCATACCTATTACCTGATCTCCGTTCTTCAGCGGAATATATGCTGCATAATAACCTTCTCCGTTTATTGGTACATTTGCTGCAGTATATTCTTCTCCACCTACGATGACCGCCTGCTTAACTTCATCGGTACATGCGGTTCCCACAATTCTTTCACCGGCATCGTTTAAAATTGTGGTGGCATAACGGGTATCTCCATAGAAGAAGGTAACCTCGTTATGGTTATCTGCCATAAAAGCATCTAACAATTCCGTATGTTCGGTAACATTTAATTCCCCTTTCATCAGATTTGTTCCGTCCAGATAATATTCCCCATTATCCAGTGCTTCATAAGCGGCTGCAACACTGTCAGCCAAAGTTGCCAAATCATCCAACTTCTCTGTTCTCATCCCGGTTGTCAATGCGTTGATTCCTACATATGTAACTATTCCACCCGTTAAAAGGACAGGGACAGCGGCAATCAGAAGCAATTTTGCAATAAGAGATAATCCTTTCTTTTTCTTCATACTGTCCACCTCCATAATATTGTTGTACAATTATTATACAACTTTTTGAATTGTGCGTCAATATTCGCTGCACCTCTTTCTTCCGATTCATATTTTTTTATATTCTGCATATAATGAAACAACACCTGAAATTCCCGGTGATTTTTACCAGAAAGGAGAAGATTTGACGGTGCAAAAATCGGACAACGAACCATATTCCTGCGTTCTCCCGTTTCGGAGTCATACCGCCCTTTTGCTGGCCACAGCCCTTCCCTTTCTACAACCCATGCTTCGACATCCGGTAGAGCTTATTACAAAGATTTTGGAGTTTTCGGAAACGCTAAAACTCTATCAGGAGTTTCATTCACGTGACTCCTCTCTTCTTTCCTGCCTGTTTCGAGAAGGGGCTTCCGGCAAAGAGGAACCCGGTCTGCTTGGAATAGTTAACCGGTTCACTTCCGATCCGGAAGGACTTCTTCATGGTCTCTCCCGCATATGCACAGGAAAAGAAAAAGAAATTATTAACCTTCTGTTAAGCCTGCTCCGGGCAAAAAGCTTTTACGAAACTTATGGTGACATTCTGAATGGTTTTATGTCCACCACCGGTTTCACTGATGCCGCGGAGTCAAATTCCCAACCTGCCAAAGAGGAGGAGTTTTCCATGCCGGATATGGCATCCGTGCTGGCAGGTGGTGGCCTGACCTCTATGCTGAATGAAGAACAAACCGATACACTGAACCTGTTAAAATCTCTGCTGGACGCAGAATAGAAGGAGGTAAATTTTTATGGACCCTGTCTTTCAAAACCTTTCCCCATTAAAAAAAGCCGTCATTTCCGAGTTGCTGGAACATGCGGCCAACACACCCTTAGACAAAGCGTTTCCCCTGCTTCTCAAGGCTAATGCCACGTTAAATAAGCAGGGAGAGGCTTTTACTACGGAGGAGCGCAATCTTCTGATTACGGAAATGACCAAGAAGCTCTCCCCGGAGGAACGCAAAAAAATTGCTGCTCTGTTAAAGCTGCTGTAAATTAAAAAGCCAGGCGTTTCAGCCTGGCTTTTGTTATGCTATACAAGTCGTCTAGCCAACTGCTCCGGATTATCCGCATATTCCAGCGCAGTTTCTTTTGTAATCTGCTTCTTCTGGTACATATTCAGCAAGTACTGGTCCATGGAAATCATTCCGCTGGCGCCGCCCGCCGCAATCGCATTGTTAATCTGGTGATTCTTATTGTCACGGATCATATTCCGGATGGCGTTGTCCATATGCATGATTTCATAAGCCGGAATC
>JAZQJL010000372.1:0-6964 GCA_045541595.1 Lachnospiraceae bacterium
AACTACTACTTTGTTTCCTTGTGTAATGTGTGTGCCTTACAGAATCTGCAGTACTTCTTGGTTTCCATTCTGTCTGGATGGTTCTTCTTTTCCTTTGTCATGTTGTAATTGCGCTGCTTGCATTCTGTACATGCCAATGTAATTTTAACTCGCACGACCTTCCACCTCCGTTATTATTTTTTTAGGCATAAAAAAAAGACTACTTCCATAGCCGTTTAACTATATCATACATTTCAAGGTTCGTCAATAGTTTTTTACTTTTTTCTTGCACGTGACGAAAAAACGTGATATAATCAGGCTAGGAAATTAGATTTCTTGTTTCGACGGAGCGAAACATTTCATTATTAATGTGCATTGATTTTTAGGGAAAGGAGGTCCCGTATATGCCATTACTCAGTGTCTATAATCATTTAATGCAAGGGCTTATTATGATGCGCCCAAACCGTTTTGATACGCACAAAAAGTCAGAACTTCAAAACGTATACCGTGACATCATGCGCCTTACATCCGAACAGCCGCTTTACAAAGTCACCTTTGACGAGTCTGCCCAGGAATACACACTGGGAATCAAAAATGCGGCACTTTCCCTGTCATCTATGGTAAAAGAACTAAATATTGACGACGCTTCTTCCGTTTTCAAAAATCAGATTTTGGTATCTGACCGGCCGGAAGCTGTTGACGTGTCCGTTTTAGAAGGTTCTTCTCTCCCGGATGAAAATTTGCCTCTTTCCGTCGAGGTATCCTCCTTGTCTTCTCCGCAGGAGAATCACGGTACTTATGTGCCTTCTGACGAGTCCTCCCTGGTTAGCGGACAATACAACTTTACCATCGGTATCGAAGAAAATGTATACTCTTTCCAGTTCAATGTGTCCAACGGGGCTTCCAATCTGGATTTACAAAAAAAACTGGCAGACTTCATTAATAAAACTTCTATCGGTTTGCGCACCCGCATCCTGCAGGACAAAGAAACCGGCGAGTCCCGTCTCGATTTAATCGCTATTACTGCCGGTTCTTCCGACGGCGAGGCATCGTTCCGCCCTGCCGACGTGCGCTTCCCTGAGGATGCCTCCCACGGCATTATCACCCACTTTGGTCTTGACCAAATCGGAAAAGCACCGGTCAACACCCGTTTTTCCATCAATGGTGCTCCTAAGGAAGTCCGGGGCCGTTCCTACCTCTATAATAATGCCCTGACGCTGGCTTTCAAAGACACCACGGATTCCCCGGTCTTCATCGGTAAAGTCACTAATCAGGAGCCTATTGTGGAAAAAATCCGCACCTTCGTGGAGAAATACAATTCGATTTTTGATTTTGTAAAGACACAGCAGCCGGACAATCACCGGGCTAAAAAGCTTCTTTATGAATTAGGCAGTACCATGCGGCAGTTTTCCGGCCAGCTTACAGGCTGCGGTCTCTCCGTTTCCAAGGAAGGCACCCTGTCCATGGACGAAAAGACCATGTATACTGCCGTAAGCAACGGCAAATTAGAAACCCTGTTCTCGGAAGACAGCAGTTTTTCTTCCGCCTTGGTTAAAAAGCTCACTGATATTGCCCTAAATCCAATGGAATATCTGAACAAAACCGTTGTTACTTATCCGAATATTACTGCCAAAAAAACATTAAACCCGTATGTATCTTCCATTTACTGCGGTTTACTGTATAACAATTATTGTTAAAACTTTTGTAACTTTTTTGTGCTAAAAGTTAATAAGATTCCCGTTTTTTGCCACAAATGTGCCACCTTCCTCTGTTAAACTGCCCGTATCGTAGATTTAACAGAGGATTTTTTATGCGTATATTTAATAAAAACACACGAAAAACAGGGATATTTTTTGTTTTGGCTATGCTTCTCGTGCTTTCCGGTTCTGCCACAAAGGCACAGGCTTCCGCCTTTACCTATCCTAACGACCCATATAATGACGCCTTATGGGCGTTTGATAATCCCGGATATTACACCCATTATTATGGAACATTTCCGGTAACCCAAACTGCCACCGAAGGTATCGACATGAATATTTGGGAAGCATGGAATGCCTACCCGATCCCTAAGGAAGACACCCGCACGGTTATTGTTGCCATTATCGACACCGGCGTAGATTACCGTCATCCGGATTTAAAAGATCATATGTGGTCCAATCCAAATGAAATTCCGGATAATGGTATTGATGACGACGGTAACGGTTATATCGATGACATTCACGGCTGGGATTTTTATAATAACGATGCTACCGTGTGCCATTATGTAGAAACAGAAAACGGCTACACAGCAAATCCGGACGACAACGACAATCACGGAACCCACGTTGCAGGCATTATTGCTGCCACTGCCAATAACAGCATCGGTATTGCCGGTGTGGCATCCAATGTAAACATCCGGATTATGACGTTAAAAATTCACGGCGGTTCTACTTCCTCCGGTTCCATAGCCAATGCCATTAAGGCCATCAACTATGCCGAATCCATGGGGGCAGATATCTGCAATTTGAGTTGGGGTACCATTAATTACAGCCAGGCATTAGAGCTTGCCATCCAGAATTCTTCCATGCTGTTCGTTACTGCTGCCGGCAACAAGGGCATCAACACCAACAGCACACCTATGTTCCCGGCAAGTTTGCGTCTTCCAAACCTGATTTCCGTAGCTTATGTCAATAACGACGGCACATTAAACAACGACTCCAACTATGGTGTCTCCACCGTAGATATTGCCGCACCGGGGGAAGATATTTACAGCACACTGGTAGGCACCTACGGTTATTCCAGCGGTTCTTCCATGGCTGCCCCGCACGTTACCGGTCTTGCCGCCATGCTTTATGCATACCAGGAAAATGTTTATCCTGCTCAGGTAAAAGAAATAATCATCAACACCATGACACCGTTAGATTCCTTAACCGATTGTCTTATCAATCCGGGCATTCCTAATGCCGCCGCTGCAGTTTCCTCCTTATCGGAAGTTTCTGCCGACGTCACCCCACCATTCCTGGTACTGGAAACTTCTTATAAAAAAGAAATCATTGCTGTACATATCGCCGCTTATGATGCCGGCGGTTCCGGCATCCGCAAAATCCGTTACACTTATGGCTCCAAGACTGCCGATTATTTCAAATCCAACGAAGGTAGCATTGCCATCCCGGACGACTTTATATATCTTGGCAAAGCAGGTTACTACACCTTTTATGCAGAGGACTATGCCGGCAACTATCAGTTATATAACACCTACATCTATGACGATAACACAGAACCTGAGATTACATCCTCGTATCAGGTGGCTCCGGACTATTCCTACATAACAGTTCATTTTTCTGCGATGGATGCAGACAGTGAAATTAAAACCTTAAAATACCAGATTGGTGAGCATACCGCAGATTCCTTCCTGTTCGCCGGTGAGCTTTTAGATAAAGACCTGGCACAGCACACATTGCATTTTGCACCGGATGTTTCTGCCATTACTTTTTATGCAGCGGACCATCGTGGAAACACCACAACACATGTCATCCGCCCACGAATCATTCCGGCCACAGCGCTTTACTTAAATGTAACCGAGCGTTCCCTAAATTATTCCGATACGTTCCGGTTGCAGCCACTGATTTTTCCGTGGCTCAGCACCGACGGTGTCCGCTACACATCCTTTAACGAATCTATTATTACTGTAGATGACACCGGTCTTGTTACTGCTGTCGGCGCAGGTGAAACCTTTATTCATGTTACCACCCACAGTGGTATCTTCGCTTTTTGTAAGTTTGTGGTACCGGCAGATTCTGTTCCTCCTACGGAGCCTGAATCTGAATCTGTACCTTCCGATATCGTTAGCGAAGAACTTCTTCCCGAACAATAATGATTGCTGCTCTTCAGCATATTTTTCCTTCGGCATATAAAACAAAAAAGCACGTTCCTACGTGCTTTTTTGTTTTATGAAATACGAATATGTTTTTTTAATTTTACGAGTACCAGACCGGACACCAATCCAATCAGTACGCCTGCAATGATGCCGGACAGAAGCAATGTCGGAAAATAATAGGCGGTCTTCTTTCCTAATAATAGCATTGCCACCAGCGTTTGTCCGATGTTGTGGCAAACACCGCCCGCCACACTGACTCCGGCAATGCCAAATCCTTTTCCTTTCTTTAGCAACGCCATCGCAAGCAGACTAAACATACCACCGGCAAGGCTGTACGGCACCGTACTGATTCCAAAGGCAAATCCGGATAATACAATTCTCACCAATGATATTGCCAAAGCTTCCTTTACGCCAAGAAAATAAAGGGCACAAAGTATCACTATGTTAGCCGCACCAAGCTTTACTCCGGTAGGAAGAGGAAGCGGAATCAAATGCTCTATATAGCTGAAGATAAATGCCAGTGCTACCAGCATTCCAAACAGCGCAATTCTTTTTGTTTTCATAAGTTTACCTCTTTATTGCCCCACCGCATCCAGTTCCGATACATCACCGTTTTCAATAATTACAACAATACTGCCGGGACGACAGACTATCATCTCCGTATTATAGTGAATTTCTCCAAAATCCATACAAATTTTATCCGGACAAACTGCCGAGGACATAAATGCCTTTCCGTCCCGGATTGTCAGTACATTGTTTCCCAAAAGCCCCGGGAGTTCCACCACCAGGTCTTTTGAAAGCGGATATCTACCATACTCTTCTCCTTCAATCAGGACCACAGCTTCTCCGTTTACCGTATTACGTTTTACAAAAAACATTACCAGGAACAATAACACCGTTATGCCCAGTAGCGTTCCGATTAATATAATGTCGTTTCGTTTCATGAATCATCCTTATCGCTTACATTATGGCAGAAATACTTCGGCAGGAATAATAAACTCAGCTCTTCCCTGCTCCGCAGGCGCCACTTCTCCTGCGGCAAATACTATAACCAGCAGACCTTCTTTACTAATATAATATGACTGGTCATGGTTTAAGCGTTCAAATCCATCCGGATGCTGCTCACTTTTAATATAGTATATCTCGTTTTGCTCCTGCATACGCAGTTGCATCTGATTAATAATTTCTTTGCTTATTTCATCTTGTTTTTCTGCCCAAAGAGCAACTCCGTCTTTTGCTAATTCCCCGGAACTCCGGTCATCTTCCGGCGCACTTTCATCTACTATACTCTCAGCGACATCCGGGCCACTTGCCGAATCACATGCCGGAGCCTTCAGTGGAGTTTCTGCCTTATTGGCTGCGCCTCCGTTTTCCTTGCTCTCAGACTCACCGACGGAGGCAGAGTTTTTTACATCTGCATCCTGCATATAGAAGCCGTCCGCAGACTCCTTGGCTGCACCTCCCGAAAACAGGAACAGCCTCGGGACAATCAGGATAACAAGCAACACCGCCGCAGCCACGGTTCCATACCGTATCAATGATTTATAGCGGTTGCGTTTTTGTTTTGCCTTCGCCATTGACTCTAACACCTGCTGCGGACCGTTCGCCGGAATCGGAGTATCTTTATATTCTTTTTTTATTTGTTCCCATTGTGTCATTTTTCATTCCCCTAGACTTCCAAATCCAGTTTCAGTTTCTTTAACGTGCGGTACAACCGGCTCTTCACCGTGCTGACGCTTTCTTTACAGACAGCCGCAATTTCTTCCAGCTTCATATCCTCAAAAAATCGCAGAATAATTACGGTTTTTTCCTCCGGTGCCAGCTTTTCCAGCGCGCCTCTTAAGTCTGTTATATCTTCCCTTTCTCTGTCCGCAAGTTCTGCCGGAAGCGGCTCTGCCTGCTCTCTTTTGCATTTCCTCAAAAAAGTAACTGCTTCATTTATTACTATGCGGCAAATCCAGGTTTTGGCATATTCCGGCTTTTTTAGTTTGGAGGCATTATAAATTGCCTTATAAGCACTTTCCTGTACAATATCTAAAGCATCTGCCTCACTTCTTACATAGCTGAATGCGATACGATAGAACATTGCATACTCGGTTGTCAGTATTTCGCTGATTACAGCATCTTTTGTCTTCAACGATCTATCTCCTTTCGCATTAATTAGACGTAACTCCCCTAAAAAAAGTTTCACTTAGGAACTATAAAAAAAAGCCTGCGTTGACAAAGCTCTTTATACCAAGTAAAAAGGAGGAGAATTTCTTCTCCTCCATTATAGTCTTACTCCGGAATGCTGTCAATAAAGGCCTTGATGCAATCTACCGTGCTGTCAATACCAATATGACCGCTATTTACTGCCAGATGATAATTGGTTGCTTTGCCCCACTTTTCACCGGAATGATAGTTATAGTAATTTGCCCTTCTTTTATCCATTTTCAGGATAGCATCTTCTGCCTTTACCGGATTTAAATTATTGACCCGGATGGCCCGCTCTTTTCTGAATTCCATATCTGCATGGACGAAAATGTTAATCACATTTGGTACTTCTTTTAAAATATAGTCTGCACAACGGCCAACTACGACGCATGGGCCTTCTTCTGCTACCTTACGGATAACGTCGGACTGAGCAAGATAAATACGGTCATCTAAGGACAGCTGGGAAAAACCTATCTCCTGATTGCCGTACGCACTCATACCCATGGCAATAGAATACAGAAGGCTGTTGGTTGCCTTTGTTTCTGCGTTGTGGAATGCTGCCTCCGCATATCCGCTTTCTTTTGCGGCTCTTGTAATTATTTCATTATCGTAAAAAGGAATCCCGTACTTTGCGGCCAGTTTGGAACCGATTTCTCTGCCGCCACTGCCATACTGTCTGCTGATTGTGATTATTTTATTCATACAGGCCTCATTTCTGCGTTTTACGCTTAATTTTTTTGTATAACCGCCTCGGGTTATTCTTAAAATATTATATCACACTTTTCCCTGAAAATAAATAGGTTATTTCCACAAGAAAACATCCTGCCGTCATCCAGGGAACCAGCGGTATACGCCGCCTGTTGCTCCGGCGAAATACAGAACACAGCACCGACAGGCATAAACCGGCAAATACGCCGGTCAAAGCTTCCTCCCAGC
>JAZQJL010000373.1:0-3994 GCA_045541595.1 Lachnospiraceae bacterium
GGCTTTGCAGTAGTAGCAGAAGAAATCAGAGAACTCAGTAGCGGTACCAGAACTTCCTCCACCAGAATTATGGAAGCTCTGGCTCATTTGGAAGAGACCTCCGGCCGTATGATGGAATCCATTGCCGAAACCGTAGATTTAATTCAGGTAAATATCGAAAAGGTTGCGAATGTAGACAAGAGCGTAACCGACATTACCAATGATGCGGCTGCTCTTGGTGTAAACATTAAGGTTGTAGATGAGGCGGTTAAGGAAGTAGAATCCTCTAACCAGACACTGGTTGCCAACATGAAGCAGGTGGGTGAAGTCATGGAAGTCATGACGGGCAGCATCAACGAGGCAGAAGAAACCACCAAGGCAATGCTCAGCAAGTACGACGAAAGCGTAAAGAGTGCGGTAAGTATTGAAACTGTCGTAGGTAAACTGATGGAAGAGCTGGGTGTCGGCGGTTTCATGGGCGTACAGGACGTGCGGGAAGGCATGAAAGTATCGGTTTCCCTGGCAGATGCCAACGGAAACAAGAAAGACTATCTCGGCGATGTAACAGGCCGTCAGGATAAGGAGGTTACGGTTTCCTTAGACACTGCAGGCCGTGACGTGATTGACAAGAGAGACAAGCATCAGGTTTGTCAGCTCCGTATTGTAGTGGATAACGTTTTATATGCCTGGGATGAAATTGAGATTCATCCGGATAAGCAGGGGGCAGCAGGCCGGTATCGCCTGCTGGTAGATAAAAATCCTCAGGTATTTAACCGCAGAAAGTATCCTCGAATGCCACTTGCCAATAAGTGCATTATCAATGTGAAGGGTGAAGATAAGGTGTACGATGGCAAGATGGTAAACATCAGCGCCAATGGTTTTGCGTTTGCAGTGCGGAATGAATTTTTTGCAGAAAGCAAGGGTAAACTGATTACACTGGACGTTCAGGATTTTGCGCCACTGAAAAACAAAGGATTAACGGGCCGGGTAATCAGAAGCTCCAATAATGAAGGTGAATTTATTGTCGGATGCCGTATGCCGGAAGACAGTGAAGTAATCAGAGAATATGTAAGTAAGAATTACAGTGAATAAAATGGTTAAGAAAGTCCCGCTCGAAAGATTGAGCGGGACTTTTTTCAGCTTTCGTGGGAAGCGGCTGAGTCGGAAGACGTGATATGGAGAATTTCTTTGATACACAGCGGAATCTCCCACAATAACATCATGGTCCAGCCGGCAGCACAGGCAAAGGCGATGCCGCGGATACCCATGGATGGTGCCAGCAGGTAAGTTGCAAGGACCCGGATAGAGGTTTGGATAAAGGTGCCGCACAGGGTGATTTTCAGTTTGCCCATACCGCGGAAAAATCCCTGGACACAGTTTGTCATGGCAGGCCATAAATAAAAGAGCGCCATCAGGGTTAAATATTCAACACCGATATCAATGACTGCCGCAGCTTCTTTTTCAGTAACGAAGAGTGCCATAAACGGACGCTTGAGGAAAAACACCAGAGAGCCGAAGAAGGACCAGTAGGCGATTTCCAGACCAACACCGGTCAGATAACCTTTGCCAATGCGCTCCTGCTTTTGTGCGCCCCTGTTTTGAGCGATGTAGGTGGTAACGGCCTGACCAATGCTTTGACCGGGAACAAGAGCCAGCGCGTCGATACGGGACACCGCATTAAAGGCAGCGATGACATTGACGCCCAGGGCATTGACTTGGCTTTGGATTAAAATTTTGCCGATTGGCTGCACGGATTGCTGCAGCGCGGAAACTCCGCCAAACTGCAGCGTCTTTTTTAAATATTCTTTATTGATTGTCCATTCGCCCGGTTTAGGGCAAAGCTCCGGAATGCGTTTCATCAAATAGACTGTGGACAGCAGGGCAGAAACGGCCTCGGCGATAACGGTGGTAATGGCACTGCAAACAATGCCGAATCCCAGAAAACCGATAAAAATCACATCCAGAACCCCGTTTAAAACGGAGGCGAACATTAAAAACTTCAGCGGCGTTTTGGAATCCCCTACACTTTTCAGTGCCGAAGAAAGTGCATTGTAAAAAAAGGTGAAGGGCGTACCTAAGAAAGTGATAACCACATAGGTGGATGTGGTGGAAAAAATTTCTGCCGGAACAGAAAGTGCTTTCAAAATCGGGGTAACAAAAAGGATGCCGAGGAGGG
The DNA here is from genome assembly GCA_045541595.1 of Lachnospiraceae bacterium. GTDB lineage: Bacteria > Bacillota > Clostridia > Lachnospirales > Lachnospiraceae > SIG299. The sequence continues at coordinate 2,156 of JAZQJL010000373.1, forward strand.
CAATGACAATACTTAAGACAGCACCGGAGAGCAGAGTGGTGGAAAACTGGGTCCGCAATTCCTTCCATTTCTTGGCGCCGAAGAATTCGCTCATCAATACGCCGGCACCGATACATAGGCCGGAAATTGACAAAATGGTCAGATTCATAAGCGGTGAGGCAATGCCGATGGCGGCCAGGGCGTCTTTGCCGATAAAGCGGCCGACAATAATGGAGTCGACAGCATTATAACCCATTTGAAACCAGTTGCTTAAAATGAGAGGGATGGCGTATGCGCATAAATGTCCGATGGCCGGACCTTTGGTCATATCTTTCATAAGTAATCCCTCCTTTTTTGGCTCTATTATAGTCCCGGAAAAAAGAAAAGTCCATAAATTAATAGAATTGGGTGGTAGACAATAATTTTGAAAGCGGTTACAATATAGGTAACAACGCTTAGAAAATTTGCCGGAACGGATGAGGTCCGGTACAACAGGCAGGAGGGTAAGGTATGAATCGGGAAATCAAGATTTGCTACATAGGCGGCGGCTCCAAACTTTGGGCAAGAGTATTTATGTCCGATCTGGCAGTAGCAGAAGGTTTATCAGGAGAAATCGCATTATATGATATAGACAGGGAAGCTGCGGAACGTAACGCAAAAATCGGTGGTTTTATCAATAAGAATCCGAATACAAAATCCAAATTTGCTTATACGGTGTGCGACAAGCTGGAGGACGCCCTGCAGGGAGCAACCTTTGTGGTGCTCTCCATTTTACCGGGAACCTTCAAAGAAATGCGCAGTGATGTTCATGCACCGGAGAAGTATGGGATTTATCAGTCTGTAGGAGATACGGCCGGTCCGGGCGGTGTGCTGCGTGCCATGCGAACTGTTCCTTTATATGAAGAATTTGCGGCAAGGATTAAAGAGTATTGTCCTAAGGCGTGGGTCATCAATTTTACAAATCCCATGAGTATCTGCGTAAAGACACTGTATGATGTATTCCCGGAAATCAAGGCCTTCGGATGCTGTCATGAGGTGTTTTTTACCCGTGATTTGTTGGGAGAAGCGGCGAAAGAAATTTTGGGAATCGAGGAAGAAATTACCCGTGATGATATTCGTGTTAATGTCATGGGAATCAACCACTTTACATGGCTTGATAAAGCGAACTATAAGGGGATCGATTTGTTCCCTGTGTACCGAAAGTTCTGTGAAAAATATGTAAAAACAGGAACGTTCAAAGAAGAAAAATATGATTATCTGAAAGCTTTTTCTAACGGAAACTGTATTAAAATGGATTTGTTCCTTCGTTATGGTACCATCGCGGCGGCAGGTGACCGTCATCTGGCAGAATTTTGCCCCGGGAACTGGTATCTCAAAGACCTTGAAACGGTAGCAGAATGGAAATTCGCTTTGACACCGATTCAGTACCGTATAGATGGGTTGAAAGATCGTCTGGCAAAGAGCACACGGTTGGTTAGCAGAGAAGAAAAGTTTGAACTTGTTCCTTCGGGAGAAGAAGGAGTACTGCAAATGAAGGCACTGCTTGGGTTGGAAGATTTGGTGACCAATGTGAATCTTCCCAATGTAGGACAAATTCCTAATCTTCCTTTGGGGGCAGTTGTGGAAACCAACGCAGCATTTACCTGTGATTCTGTTTTACCTGTGGTTGCAGGGAATATGCCGGACGGACCATTGGGATTAACCATGCCTCATGTAACCAATCAGCAGTTGGTTTTGGACGCGGTGCAAAATCGGGATTTGGAATTAGCGTTTAAAGCATTTGCAAAGGATCCGTTGGTTCAAATCGGAATTAAGGATGCAAGAGAATTGTTTAATACAATGATAGAAAATACAAAAGAA
>JAZQJL010000374.1:0-11365 GCA_045541595.1 Lachnospiraceae bacterium
TCACTATTTTCCTTATTTGACTCTTCAATCTCCTGTTCCAGTCTTTTACGAAAATGCTCTGTATTGTTCCTGCGGGTATCCCGAATAACCGCGGCAAACTCATCACCACCGATACGATAAAGAGAAACGGTTTCCTCGCAGGCACGATGTAATGCATTTGCAAATCTCTTAATCAGAAGGTCTCCTGCATCATGTCCTTTCGTATCATTAAATACTTTTAAGTCATTTAAATCGAAACACATGATTTCATACGCGGTTACCTCTTTATTTGCCTCCAGCCACTGTAACTCTTCATCAAACCCACGGCGGTTCCCAAGACCGGTAAGTGCATCCGTATATGCTATTTTCTTGTACATATTGCTATACATAGAATCGTACAGCACCCGGCTGCTTTCCACAATCAGTGCCATAGTTGCTGACACTCCTGCTGCAAAAAGAAAAATCAGAAACAGATATTCCTGCCACTTCCAAACATGAAGTACTTCATTTAACGCCGTATATTTTAAGCGGAATGCACCTATTGCCACCAAAGCTCCGATTAAAATCATTGTACCGGATACAAAATACAACTTTTTTATCATCGCATGTTTATCTGTAATGGAAATTAAAAGTGCAAACAATATAATTACATCGATTAATATAACGACATAAAATAAAATCAATGCATTTGAAAAATGACTGATACGCAATACATGAAGTACTGTTGTGATACCCAGAAATAAAAGAGTACCGACAAACGCACCTTCATAAATATGACGTACTATCTTTTTCTTTATATTTTTTCTGTCCGGTAAAAATATTCCTGCAACAGCTACCGGCAACAGATATAGGCTGAAATATTCCAATGCGTTGTAGATGTCCGGTTGCGGTATTAGCAATTCTGTAAATTTAGCCCTGCAAAGAGAATATATTCCCACACTTAACAATAGCATTCCTAAATATATCAGCTTGGATGTTCCGTTTTTACCACTATTAAAAACTATGCCCGCTAAAAAACTGATTATTCCCAAACTACACAAAATTACAGCCGGAATCAGCAGTGGAAACAGTCGATTAAACCAATATACAGATAAATCCTGACTGTCTGCTACGCCAATCGGCGTGATTCCACTCATTGCACCGTCTTCTGCCCAAATCATCTCAATTCGGAGTGTTTTTTGCCGGTATCCTTGTGGCAGTTCTACGTAATGACGGATGTTTCCTATCATTTTTCCGGCTTCTTCATATTCCCCGCCCTGCGTATAAATCTGTTCATCATCCAAATAAACAGTTACGATGACATGCCATGTGTCCAGCACCAGTCTCGCCTCTTCAAACGGAAGCTCTGACATATCCCTGGTAAAAACCAAAACATCTCCTTTTTCATTACAGGTAAAGGTGTAGTCTGATATGTCCCAGGTGGACTGGTGTACAAATTCTGAACCATTTTCAGAAATATTCCACCCTCCGTGCAGCACAAAAATCTCATCGGTTTGTTTTTGGGCATGATGGACTATAAAGGCACAGCAACATACACAAACTATAGTAAAAAGGATAGCACATAGTATCTGTTTCCTATATTTCATCGTAATCCCCCCTATGGGAATATTATACCCGTAAACCATTCCGTTTACAACAATTTTCGCTATTCGCGTTTACTGCAGTTCGTCCAGGGTTTTTAAGTATGCCGGGAAGAATTCCTCGAAAAACACATCCACTTCTTCCATTTCCATGGCATCAATTGATTTTTTTGTCATTTTCTTTGCGTTGACAAACTCCGTATTACCGGCCTTTTCTTCTTCTACACACTTGATAAGCGCAGAAATTTTGTCTGCTGCCTTTACCAGCTTCCAAAGATAGGCATCCTGCTCTCTGGCAAAGAATAAATCTTCATATTCTTCCCGGATATCATCCGGCAGCATAGCAAGAAGCTGAATTGCCGCCAGATCTTCAATCTCTTTGAAGGTATCTCTCATTTCGTCATTGTAGTACTTGATCGGCGTTGGCATATCTCCGGTAATAATTTCTGTGGAATCATGGTAAATACCAATCAGGGCTGCCCGGTCCGCATCCAGTTCTTTGCCGAACCGTACTCTGCCGATAACCGTCAGTAAATGGGCAATCATTGCAACCTCCAAAGAGTGCTCACTGATGTTTTCTTTGGTAGAATTACGCATCAAAGCCCAGCGGTCAATATATTTCATCCGGGACATCATCGCCCCAAAGCTATAAGATTTTTTCTTACCTGCCATATTATTTCTTCTCCAAATATTTTTTTACATATTGTCCGGTATAAGACTGCGGATTACATGCCACCTCTTCCGGCGTGCCCTTTGCAATTACCGTACCGCCCCGGTCACCACCCTCCGGACCGATATCAATCAGATAATCCGCCGTTTTGATCACATCCAGATTATGCTCAATCACAAGTACCGTATTGCCACCGTCGGCCAGGCGTTGCAGAATTTCGATGAGCTTGCGTACATCTTCAAAATGCAGTCCCGTGGTTGGTTCATCCAAAATATAAATAGTTTTTCCGGTGCTGCGTCTGGAAAGCTCCGTAGCCAGTTTAATACGCTGGGCTTCGCCTCCGGACAGGGAGGTGGAAGGATGCCCCAGTTTTAAATAGGACAATCCTACGTCATTTAATGTTTCGATTTTTCTGCGGATAGTTGGTACGTTTTCAAAGAAGTGTACTGCTTCCTCGATGGTCATGTCAAGAACGTCAAAAATAGACTTACCCTTATACTTTACTTCCAGGGTTTCACGGTTGTAACGTTTGCCCTCGCAAACTTCACACGGCACATACACATCCGGCAGGAAATTCATTTCGATTTTAATAATACCGTCACCGCTGCAGGCTTCGCAACGGCCACCCTTTACATTAAAGCTGAAGCGGCCTTTGTTGTAGCCTTTCATTTTAGCATCAGGAGTAGACGCAAATAAATCCCGGATTAAGTCAAATACGCCGGTATACGTTGCCGGGTTGGACCGTGGTGTGCGACCGATTGGAGACTGGTCGATATCAATTACCTTGTCCAGCTGCTCCATACCCAGCATATCAGCATACTTTCCCGGAATGGTTCTGGCACGGTTTAACTTCTTTGCCAGAGTTTTATATACAATCTCATTTACCAGGGAACTCTTGCCGGAACCGGAGACACCGGTAACACAGCAGAAAACTCCTAATGGAATATCCACATCAATATTCTTTAAATTGTTTTCTTTTGCACCCTTTACGGTAAGCCAGCCGGTAGGCTTTCTGCGGGCAGATGGTACAGGGATATACTTTTTTCCGCTTAAATACTGGCCGGTCAGCGAATTTGGACAGGCCATAATTTCTTCCGGTGTACCGGCAATTACAACTTCACCGCCGTGGGCACCGGCTCCCGGGCCGATATCCACCAGGTAATCTGCTGCCATCATGGTGTCTTCGTCGTGCTCTACCACAATCAGGGTATTGCCCAAGTCTCTGAGATGCTTTAAGGCGCCAAGCAGCTTATCATTATCTCTTTGATGAAGACCGATGCTTGGCTCGTCCAGAATATAGGCCACACCTACCAGTCCGGAACCTATCTGGGTTGCCAGACGGATACGCTGGGCCTCACCACCGGACAGGGAACCTGCCGCCCGGGAAAGGGTAAGATAGTCCAGTCCCACATCAATAAGGAACCGGGTTCTGGCTTTAATTTCTTTCAAAATCATGTCACCAATCTGAGCCTGCATACTGGTCAGCTCCAGATTGCTCATAAACTCATACAAATCACGGACCGGAAGGTCGGTTACCTCGGAAATATTTTTTCCGCCCACGGTAACACCAAGGACTTCTCTGCGGAGACGTCTCCCGCCGCAAAGGGTACAAGGCGTGCTGGTCATAAAGCTTTCATATTCCTGTTTGCTTGTGTCGGAATAGGTTTCGCGGTAACGGCGCTCTACATTTTTAATCAGACCTTCAAAAGCCACATCATACACACCCGTGCCACGCTGACCGGTGTAATGCACCTTCACGGAAACGCCGCCGGTACCATGAATTAACATGTGGCGGATGTCTTCCGGCAGGTCACAATACGGGGTGTCCAGGCTAAAGTTATAGTGTTTTGCCAAAGCGGTAAGCAGGGAACCGGAGAAACTGGTTGGGTCTCCGGAGGATTGCCATCCCATAACTGCAATAGCACCCTTGCTTAAGCTTAAAGAAGTATCCGGAATCATCAGTTCTTCAGAAAATTCCATTTTAATACCGATACCGTGGCAATCCGGACAGGCACCAAAAGGATTATTGAAGGAAAAAGCTCTTGGCTCCAGTTCCTCAATGCTGATACCACAGTCCGGGCAGGCAAAATTCTGACTCATGGTCACTTCTTCTGCAGGAGTGGTTTCATCACCGATATATTCCACAATTAACAGACCGTCACTTAAATTAAGCACATTGTCGATGGAGTCGGAAAGACGCTGTTCAATACCGGCCCTCACCATCAGACGGTCTACCACAATTTCAATGTTATGTTTGTTGTTCTTTTCTAACTTGATTTCTTCTGTCAGCTCGTATAAATTGCCGTCGACACGGACACGGACATAGCCCGCTTTTTTTGCCTGTTCGAAAACTTTGACGTGTTCACCTTTGCGGCCCCGCACCACCGGCGCTAACAGCTGGAACTTGGTGCGTTCCGGACGCTTCATGATTTCGTCCACCATCTGGTCTACGGTTTGCTTTTTGATTTCGCGACCGCACTTAGGGCAATGAGGAATACCGATACGGGCATACAGCAGACGGAAATAGTCGTATATTTCGGTTACGGTGCCCACGGTGGAACGAGGGTTACGGTTGGTAGACTTCTGGTCGATGGAAATGGCCGGAGAAAGCCCCTCAATGCTCTCTACGTTAGGTTTTTCCATCTGGCCCAAGAATTGTCTGGCATAGGAGGATAAAGACTCCATATAACGACGCTGGCCCTCGGCATAAATAGTATCAAAAGCCAAAGAGGACTTACCGGAACCGGAGAGTCCCGTCAGTACTACGAACTGATCTCTTGGGATGTCGATACTGATTCCTTTTAAGTTGTGCTCCTTGGCACCTCTGATTTTAATAAAGTTCTTTTTGTCTGACATTTTTTCACCCTCACCCCTGCTCTTTACTGTGCAGGTGGTCTTCGTTTTAATTTATTTAATCTAAATTTAACAATTCTCTTTTTAATTCCACGATGCGGTCACGCAGCTCGGCTGCCTTCTCGAAGTTTAAGTCCGCCGCTGCCGTGTGCATGTCCTTTGTCATCTTTTTGATAACAGCCTCCAGTTCCTTCTTTGACATGGACTCGGCGTCCTTGTCGATGTGATAGTTCTGGTTCTCTGCCTTCTTGGAAATGCTGATTAAGTCACGCACTGCCTTTTTGATTGTGGTTGGCGTGATACCGTGTTCTTCGTTATATTTGTTTTGAATCTCCCGGCGGCGGTTGGTCTCCGTAATGGCCTTGTACATGGAGTCTGTCATATTGTCGGCGTACATAACGACATGACCGTTTTCATTTCTGGCCGCACGCCCGATGGTCTGGATTAAGGAGGTTTCGGAACGAAGGAAGCCTTCTTTGTCCGCATCTAAAATAGCCACCAGGCTGACCTCCGGAATGTCCAAGCCTTCTCGCAGGAGATTGATACCAACCAGCACGTCAAACACGTCCATACGCATGTCACGGATGATTTCGGAACGCTCCAGGGTGTCGATATCGGAATGCAGGTATTTAACGCGGACACCCACCTCACGCAAATAATCGGTTAAGTCTTCTGCCATGCGCTTGGTTAACGTGGTTACCAGCACCTTACGCTTTTGCTCTACCACCTTGCGGATTTCACCAAGGAGGTCGTCAATCTGGCCTGCTGTTGGACGCACGTCCACCATCGGGTCAAGAAGGCCCGTTGGGCGGATAATCTGCTCTGCGCGGAGCAGTTCGTGTTCGCTCTCGTAAACCGACGGAGTAGCAGATACAAACAGCATCTGGCTGATGTGGCTCTCGAACTCCTGAAAGTTTAGTGGGCGGTTGTCTTTTGCCGACGGCAGACGGAATCCGTAATCCACCAGGGTGGACTTTCTGGACTGATCGCCGGCATACATACCCCGGATTTGCGGTATGGTAATATGGCTCTCGTCAACGATAATGAGGAAGTCGTCCGGGAAATAGTCGAGCAGTGTATTTGGCGGGTCCCCGGGCTTTAACCGGGATAAATGCATAGAATAGTTTTCGATGCCGGAACAAAAACCGGTTTCTCTGAGCATTTCCATATCGAAATTGGTACGCTCGGAAATACGCTGGGCCTCTAGCAGTTTATCTTCACTCTTAAAAAACTTTACCCTCTCGTGCATTTCTGCCTCAATGTCTGCCAGGGCGGCATTCATGGTTTCCTGGGCCACCACATAGTGGGAAGCAGGGAAAATAACCATATGCTCCAGGGAGCACTTTATCTCACCGGTAAGCACGTCAATCTCGGTAATGCGGTCCACCTCGTCGCCGAAAAACTCCACACGGATGGCGGTATCTGCACTGGAGATTGGGAAGATTTCCACCACATCACCCCGGACACGGAAGGTGCCGCGTTTGAAGTCCATGTCGTTACGGGTATACTGGATTTCTACCAGACGTTTTAACACGTCATCCCGCTCTTTTATCATGCCGGGACGCAGGTTTACCGTCATGCTTTGGTAGTCAATAGGACTGCCCAGACCGTAAATGCAGGACACACTGGCCACAATGATAACGTCCTTGCGCTCTGTAAGTGCCGCTGTGGCGGAATGGCGCAGTTTGTCTATTTCATCATTGATGGCAGAGTCTTTTTCTATATAGGTATCGGTGGAAGGCACATAGGCCTCCGGCTGATAGTAATCGTAATAGGATACAAAATATTCCACCGCGTTTTCAGGAAAGAATTCTTTAAATTCGCCGTAGAGCTGGGCAGCCAACGTCTTATTATGAGCTATAATTAGAGTTGGTTTATTAATTTTAGATATAACATTTGCCATAGTGAAGGTTTTGCCGGAACCGGTAACACCCAGCAACGTCTGGAACATGTTACCCTCTTCAAAGCCCTTGACCAAAGCCTCGATTGCCTGAGGCTGGTCGCCTGTTGGCTGATATTCACTATGAAGTTTAAAACATGCTTCCTCCTGCATGGTAATTCCTCCGAATCCGTTAGTTTTTTGTCCAATACGGCTTCTGGTCTTTATGACTATACGCCTTTAACCGTTCTTTAAAGGAGGACAGTTTGGCACTGTACCGGGACGTTTGCTCCTCGCCAAGCTCGCCTGCTTCTGACAGTTCAAGAAAACGTTTTTCCAACTGTTTTAAGGCAGACTGGGCCGCATCTTTATAATTATTTTGCATATTCATAGTTATTTCCGCAATGATAGTATCTAATTCCTTTGCGGCTTTTGCTTTTTTGAAAAATCCAAACATGGCGCCTCCGAATCGAAAGTTTGTTCTGTTTTCAGTATACCACATTTTTCTAAAATGTAAAGAGGAGATTGCAGGCAATCTCCCCTCTACATAAATTTCAAATCCTTATTCGACTGAAACTATTTCTTCCAGTCCAAATCTCGCAAATATACGCTCATAAACTTCCTTGGCTTTTTGCAAACCTTCACTTCCTTCTTCATTCACATTGGTTGCTATCATAACAAATCTTCCTGAATTTAGTTCCGTTACAATTGCATCACTTGGGTACTGTGGATATGAGGACCTCACATTTCCAAAATATATTTGATTGTCCGTTTCATTTTTAAACTCCGATTTTACATCGATTCGCTCCTCATTTGCACAGCTTTCTGCAAACGAAACACTATATGCGTATTGTCCTTCCTGAAACGATATGTTTTTGTATGCCAACAATTTTGCCTGAAAGGGCTCGTTTAGGGCGCGCTTCAAGCCTGTAGCTCCTTGAAAATCGGTTTCCAAAATTAATAGTTGTACGAACTTAACTGCTCTTCCTGCTCCTCCTTCTACTAATATCAAACGTTCTTTTTTACTCTTTTGATTATAAAAATATGCAAAAGATGTAACATCAAACATATCAAGGGAATACGTTCCGACAGAGGTAACCTCACTTTGGTCCGGTTGTGGAATTGTAGACACATCAGGTAATGTTCCCGGTGGTTTAGTGCCATCAACTGTTTCTGATGTTACGTTATTCTCTTCTGTGTTTTCTAATGATGCATGATTTATTTCTATTCCGTTGTGTTGTGTTTTCGGTTCATTCGACTCTGTAGCATCCAGGCTCCTATTTCCTGCACATCCTCCACATGCCACACATGCACATACCATCATCAGCCATACTTTTTTCATTACCCATCTTCCTTTCGCCGGCTTCTATTACTCAAAATATCCACATTCATAAAACCAATTCGCAGAAGCATAAAATAATTATAATTCTCCCTTCACATATTTGCAATGTTCATTTAGAAAAAGGGCAAATGAAATCGTCTTCTTTCATCCGCCTCATTTCTTTAAATTCCAGCACCGCACACTCAAGGCTTCATTTTTACTTCCATTCCTCTACGTTCTTCACATACCATATATCATTTTGCTTTTCCAAGGTCATGATACCTTCCTCTACCCATTCAAAATCACTACCTTCCTCATGGATGCATTTGTAGAAGAAAACAATGTCACCTTCTTCATTCACATATGCTACTGGAATGTAAAAATCGCCCAGGCCAAATGTTGTATCAGCCACCTGTGTATATAATCTTCCATCCATTTCAACTAAAAACGGACGTTCACCATCTAAATCCCACAGTTCCTTATAAAGCTTCTCTGCATATTCCTTTATACATATGGTTTCAATATGATTCTTTACCGACTGTAGGGTAGGATATCTCTCATCTGTCACTAAAAAATAATGTTCTACTCCATTGATTGATACTTGGTCATTTTCTGTCAAATTTTCCTTGGTTTGTAAGTAAGACATAAAATATTCACTTAGCATCAAGCGATATTTTAGCAATCCTTCCTTTGCGATTCGGACAATTTCTTCCTCCGTATACTGTTTTTCTTGTACTACTGCGGGAACTGATGAAGACGTCAATTCAAACTGTTCAGCACCTCTTTTATCTCTATCCAAGTGCCCAACATAACAAAATAAACCAACAATTAATATACCTTCCAATAGCAATAAGAATTTTAACACTATATCTTTTTTCTTCATTGCATTTCCTACCCCTCATAAATCCTTTATTCCGTTCTTAACAAATTATTTGTATATATCTCATTTACGAACTGTAGATTGTCTGCATTCTATTTTTGCAAATCCTCTCTCACAACTCTCTCTCCGTTCTCCAGGCTCTCACTAAACACCGCCACAACCCGGTCCTTTTCCTTAAGACCTCTTATGACCTTCACGCTGTCCTCTGTCTCTCCTGCCACTTCCACACTCTTCAGACGTACCACTTCGTAACTTCCATAGGGCACCTCCACGATTTCCAGCACATACACCATATTGTTCTGCACTGCTTCTTTGGGAATCAGTAGGAAGCTTTCCTCAGTGATATACTCCATCTTCTTTCCGTCTTTCTCAAAGGTATGGGGGATTTTTTCCTTGAAAGGCTGTGGATTTGCTATTGCCACTTGCTCTCTAAACAGGGCGTCTATTTTTTGATGAAATAACGTACCAAACAGCATCAATCCAAAGAACAATGCTGTCAGCAGACACAATATCTTTTTTTTCATCAGGCTTTTCCTCCTTTTTCCTCCATGCTTTCACTGCGTCCCGCCTAAGACTTTAAATGTCCTAAACCCGTGCTGAGTTCTTCCTCATAAAAACCGTACATAAGAAGCATCGGAAGCATACAAAGAAAACCTACGGCAAACACCAGTTGCTCTTCGGCACTCTCTAAGCCTTCTGCTAACACCGACAGGGGTTTCAATATTTCCTTCTTTACAAAGTACAGCGGCTGCTCCACCATATTGAAGCCCTCTGCAAACATGAACACGAACACTGCCGCAATACAAGCTCGCATCTGGGGAAGAATCACCGAGCACAGAATTCGAAATACAGAGTCTGTTTCCAGTCGAGCAGCTTCAAAACCCTCATAGGACACCGTATCCATATACTGATACATTAAATAAATTGAAAAGGGAGATGCAAGCATTGGCAAAATCAATGCTTCAGTCTTGTCTAGCAAAGATAAGTCTCTAAGACCGATATAATTGGGAAGCAACGTAGTCTGCAGTGGCATTAGCATTAAAAGTTGAAGCACAAATAATATGCTCCAAACATGCTTTATTCTGCCAAACTTCAGACCTACTGCCGCCAAAAGTGCTACAACTACGGCACCTACACCAATTGACAATGCAATACCTAGGGAGAACCAAAACTTTGGATAAAACCAAAACTTCTCCACCAGCACAGCAAAAAAGTGCTCCGGCTTTGCACTTGTTATCGTAATTCCCACCGGAAGAAGTAAAAATACTCCAAAAAGTACTTCAAACACCAGGACTACTGCCTCTCTACTTTTCTTCACGGCGTTCCCCCTTTCTTCCTAACAGGGCAATGAAGCCCGCCAACAACAGGGTAATAATGACCGATGCTGCCGCCATGGACTGGTAATTCAGCTTTAAAAACTGGTTATTCATGTAATATTGCAGGGTGTAGCTGTAATCCGGCGGATAATTGGTTCCATAATACAAATAGCTTTCCCTAAAGGTGCGAAAACAATATACTACCCCCAACACAACAGTAAACTGCATCGGTCTGGCACAGATCGGCAGGGTGATGTGAACATGCATGACCCATGGTCCGGCCCCATCCATGCGGGCTGCCTCATACAGCTCCGGCTCCACAGAAGCAAAGGCCGCCGCCAAAATTACAACACCCATACCTAAATATTTCCACAAAAATATACCATACACCGGAAGTTCCGACTCCACCTGCCCAAACAATACAAGAAAAGCGGAAACCACACTGACCGAAGGCAAAAACAACGGCAAAATAGAAATTTTCCGTAATAAACGTCCGATGCGCCTACCGTAAATACTAAACAAGGAAACCAACACAGCACACACTAAAAACACCGGGACACAGACTGCAATCAGCTTCAGTGTATTGAAACACGCCAGTTGAAAATACTGATTAGACAACACATTTTTATAATTCTGCAGGCCGACAAATTCCTTTTGGTACTGTCCCTTTAACACAGAATAATACAGAACCTTTACAAACGGTAAAAAATAAAACACGAGCAGTCCTGCCACCGCAGGTAAAACACATAGTTTCAACTTAGTAAAAAATTTCAACTTCATGGCAGTACCCTCCCTGGTACATCTAAAGTCAATTTTCCTCTTACTCACCATAGTACATATTCACCACACGGTTTAACTCCTTTACCACCTCATCCGGGTTTAAATCC
>JAZQJL010000375.1:0-5663 GCA_045541595.1 Lachnospiraceae bacterium
GTCCAGCATCTCTTCCGCTGTCGTAAAAAGTGTTACACTTTCCTTTAGATTTTCTCTTGCCCAGTTGATACGTGCAGGATTAATATCCGCTATCGCCACCAGTTCAAAATCCGGACACTCTCCATTTGTCACCTTCGTCGCATAATTGGAACCCATATTTCCGACACCGATAATACCTAACTTAATTTTTCCCATGATATTCCTCCTTCTGCGCTCTTAAAGCAGTGCCTTTAATGCATTGCACGCCGTATCAAAGGCCGTGTCCGCATCCGGGTATTTAAATTCCGCCACCTTGATTTCTCTGTCTTTTCCTTCCAGCGCTTTCAGACCTTCAAAAACCGTCAGATGCGGTTCCACTGTCACGGAAACACCGCCTTGCTTCCGGAACTTATCCACGATTTCCTTCACATGCCCGGTACCCGCCCCTGCAGGAACCACCGTGCCATCCGGCAGGGCATCCTTGATATGAAGATATTTTACGTACGGATGCAGCAGCTCCCAGGCCTCCAAGGTATCCTGTCCGCACTGGATAAAGTTTGCCGGATCGAACACCCCTTTCAGCTCCGGCACTTCCCGATGAATCTCCAGGCATCGTGCCGCATTGTCGCCGTAAATCCCCTTTTCATTTTCATGGCAAAGATCAATGCCGGTTCCCTTGGCAGCCTCTACCATCTGCTTTAAGCGACAGATGACCTCATCACGATATTTTTCCGGTGCCTCATTCCCCGGCATGTAGAAGGAAAACATCCGGATGTTATTGCACTCCAGGATTTTTGCGATCCGAAGTGTGTGCCGGAACTTTTCCAAATGAGCCTCAAAGTCATCCCCTATACCGATTTTTCCGAGGGGAGAACCAATGGACCAGACCACAAGGCCGGCTTCCTTTAATTTTTTATGTACCTCTTCTGCTTTTTCAATGGAAATATCAGAAATATTGGTTCCGTCCACATTACGGATTTCCAATCCCTGCAACCCGTTTCGTTTCATTGCCACGATTTGTTTGTCAATATCGGCCGATGCTTCATCTGCAAAGGCATATACCTTTATAGTGTTCATACCTTCCACCCTTTCTTCCTATGATACTTTCAGTATACAATGATTATTTTTATTTACAATTACATTAAAAACCATAAATATATTGCAAAAATAAACATTTTCTGTTACCCTAACCCTAGGGAGGGAATTTCATGAATTACTTAATAGAAAGTGCACAGATGATAACCGAACAGCCCGCCGTGGGCAATGCCGTTATGCACAGCCATGACAGCTATGAAATTTATCTTTTTCAGGACGGAAAAACCGATTATTTGGTAGAAGGCAACAAGTACCGTCTGCGCAAGGGTGATATTATGCTGATGCGCCGGGGCGAGCTGCATATCAACAGCATCCGGGCAAGCGTCACATATAAGCGCAGTTATATCAATTTTGAGATTACAGAACTTCTTTCAGAAATAAACAACCAGCAGCTGCTTCATATGTTCAACAACCGACCCTTGGGGGAATATAATCACTACCGTGCCAAGGACTTCCCGGAAAATCATTGGCAGGAATATTTCCATGCCATTTGCACTGCAAAAGCCAAAGAGGAAAAGCTCTGTTTTTTGTTACCGCTTTTGCAGGAGCTTTCCGGGTGTTTTCCTCTGCTTCAGACTGATGCAACCCACAGGGAGCCAAATACCGTAATGGATATCTGCAAGTTTATCAACGCAGATCTGTCCCAACCCCTTTCCCTGGAACTGTTGTCCGAAAAATATTATATCAGCAAAACCCATTTAAACCGCCTGTTTAAAGCCAACGTTGGTACCACCGTCGGGCAATATATCAATCTTAAACGGCTCTTTTTTGCAAAAGATCTTCTCCGGCAAAGCATTCATCCCACAGAGGTCTGTTCCCGTTGCGGATTCCGAGACTATACCACCTTTTACCGGGCCTTTAAAAAGCAGTTTGGATACGCTCCAAAGGAACTTGTAAGAAGTTTACTTCATTCTGCGGATTAAACATAAAAACTCCAATCACCGTCCGATGATTGGAGTTCTTTTTTACTTCACAATTTCCTTTAAATAACTTTCTCCGGCAATTTCTCCGGCAACTCCCAGGTACTCCATAATGGTCTTTCCGGTATCCGCAAAGCTGTAACGGGTACCCTTGTGGCCCGGCCATACCTTCTCGCCAATGACTACCACCGGCACATGCTCTCTGGAATGGTCAGTGGACGGGGTTCCCGGATCGCAGCCGTGGTCGGCCGTGATAATCAGCAAATCATCCTCCCGCAGGTTTTCCACCAGTTCCGGCAGTCTGGTGTCAAAATAGGTCAGCGCCTTGGCATAACCCTCCACGTCATTTCTATGGCCATAAACCATATCAAAGTCCACCAGATTGATGAAACACAGACCCTCAAAGTCCTCCTTCATCCATTCCAGTGTTTTGTTGATGCCGTCTTCATTATTAACGGTGCGGACGGTTTTCGTAATACCGCTTCCCACAAAAATATCGTTAATCTTTCCGATGGCCCATACCTCTTTACCCTGCTCGGAAATATAATTTAACATGGTCTTCTTTGGCGGAACCACGGAATAGTCGTGGCGGCGGGAAGTTCTGGTGTACGGATGCTCCCCTTCAAACGGGCGGGCAATGACACGGCCCACGCCGAATTCGCCCACGCAAAGTTCTCTTGCAATTTCGCAGTAGCGATACAATTCCTCGATTGGCACCACTGCTTCATGGGCTGCAATCTGGAATACACTGTCCGCAGAGGTATATACAATCAGGGCACCGGTTTCCACACTTTCCTTACCGTAATCCTTGATAACTTCTGTGCCGGAATACGGTTTGTTACAAATCACCTTTCTTCCGGTCTTTTCTTCAAAGGCTTTGATTAAACGGTCCGGAAAGCCCTCCGGAAAGGTTGGAAGCGGATGCTCCGATTCAATTCCGGAAATTTCCCAGTGACCGATGGTGGTATCCTTGCCCTTGGATGCCTCTGCAATTCTTAAAGAAGCTCCCCAAGGCAGGGAATAGGTCTTCTTTAAGTCACGGATTCCCTCTAATTCAAATAATCCATACCGCTCCATGTTCGGCATGGAAAAATAGGCACTTGTTGCGCAGGAACGCATGGTATTACTGCCTGCATCCCCATATTCTGCCGAGTCCGGCATCTCACCAATACCTACACTATCCAATACAATTAAAAACACTCTCTTTGCCATCCGATTCTCCTCACTTTCCATCAACCTGAAATCATTAAGATTTCCTTAAAAATTGTTCATTTGATTTGCATTCTTCGACATTTAGTGTTATACTCCTTTTCGAGTTACTGTCTGCCCGGAAAGGAACTTATTATGAAACAATTTTTCAAAAAATATAATCACGCTATTGCAATTTTATATTTGCCTTTTTACTTGCTCTGCTTTTTTGGATTAGAGCGCAGAAACACCACCGATTACTTTATCGTGGAATCCGCCCTGGATCACTATATTCCGTTTTGTGAGTGGTTTGTCATTCCATACTTTTTGTGGTTTGCCTACATTGCGGTTACGGTAGTATATTTCTTTTTTACCAACAAACGGGACTTTGTAAGGCTTTGCATCTTTTTGTTTGTAGGAATGACCATCTGCCTCGGCATTTATTATGTGTGGCCAAACGGACAGAACCTGCGGCCCGATTTAGCCACCTTAGGCAGAGAAAACATCTTTACCCGGATGCTGGCCGGTCTTTATACCACCGACACATCCACCAACGTCTGTCCAAGCATCCACACCCTAAATTCTGTGGGCGCCTGCATTGCCATCTTTTACAGCAAGGCATTGAAGGACAAGAAGTGGATTCGGGGAGGAGCACTGGTACTTACCGTTTCCATATGCCTCTCCACCGTATTTTTAAAGCAGCATTCCATCATAGATGTCATCTGTGCACTGGCGTTGTCTTTAGTTATGTACTGGATTGCCTACCGTCCGAAATTTGAAAAAATTCCGGAACAGATTCAGGAAACCAGTACCACTTGATTTAATTGAATTTAAACAGTCTTCTTGCAATTTCATAGCCGGTCTTGACAATCTCCTGTCCCGGTCGGCTATGGAACTTGGAGGACTGTCCAAGTACCGTTCTGCTGATGTCTTTGTACATCTTTTTATTTTTGTTTTCTAAGTACTCCCAAAGCTCATCCTTTTTCTGAAGAGCATCCTCCGTACCGATTTTAATTAAAAACACAGAAGAAATCGTCATCATAATCATCAGATATTTTGTCATGTAACTGCGCAACGGACGGTTTTTCAATTTAGACAAATCATGTAAATCGATGATGGTGCGGGTCACCAGAAGCTGTTGGTCTATACGCTTCATCATATTGTTTTCGTTGACGGACTGATCATCTCTGCCGATGAAGTAACGGTAAAGGTTTAAGTCCTTGTAATACATGGTCTTTACCTGCGGCAACGGCTGATATACATAAATGTTATCCACATAAAAGGTGTGCTTTGGCAGTTCTAATCCACAATCTCTTAGGAGCTTTGTGCGGTAAATTACCGAATGCATGAGGATAAACTGACCGGTGCGGAAATGAGACACATCATCCCAGGTAAACACACAGTCCCGCGGCATACAGTTGCGGTAATGGATGACTCTCTTCTTTTTATCACCCACTTTTTCATACACATAGTTGCAAATGAACATATCCAGATTGATGCCGTCTTCTACCAGTCCCTTTAATGTGGCAAGGGCTTCTGTAAATGCCTCTTCCTTTACCCAGTCATCACTGTCCACCACCTTAAAATACAGGCCGGTGGCCTCCCTAAGGCCGGTATTTACAGCACCGCCGTGACCTGCATTTTCCTGATGTATCACCTTTACAATGCCGGGATGTTGTTCCTGCAGTTCTAAGCCGATTTCATAGGTTTTGTCGGAAGACCCGTCGTCCACAATAATAATTTCTACATCATCACCGCCTACCAGCAGGGTTTCCACTGCGTGGCGCATATAACTTTCTGAATTGTAACATGGAATTGCTACGGATAACAGCTTCATATTCAGCCTCCTTATCTTTACTGTAAATAGCTTAAGAAAATATTTCCTGCTTCTTCAAACATTTTTTCTGCATCCCGCAGGGAATATACTTTATACTTTCCTGTGGATGGTTCATAAACCGTTACATTACTTGCACTGTAGCCGGTAATCACCACCGCCTCGGTGCGGCTCTTCATGGCATAAACCGGGGCGCCCCTAAAGACAAAGTACAGGGCTTCATCTAATGTAACCCCCGTCAGAGAAAGGACCCTGCGGCCGGTACTCTGCTCCAGAAAATCCTTTACGTTCTGTTCTTCTCCAAAGCCGGATACGTCAAGTTCCAGCTCCAGATATGCGGCCATCATCCGCACTGCTTCCTGACGGCTGGTCAGGCCGCTCTGCTTTGTTGGCATACCGGACAGTTCCTCCAGATAAAAGGACGCGTACTTAACTCCTCGCTCCCAGATTACCCTTCCGTCTTCGTTGATTACGGTGCCGACCACCTCCGAACGGTCTGCCGTCTGCACCGCCACTGCACAGTTCTCACTGATGGCGGCAATGTTTCCAAAGGAATATACCATGTATTCCTCTTTATCATTTTCCAGATTGGAAATACGCACCGTGGTATCTTCAGAAATCAGGGTATACGGCACGGTTTCCGGCAC
>JAZQJL010000376.1:0-6474 GCA_045541595.1 Lachnospiraceae bacterium
TGAGGAGGATTGAAATATGAGATTAATTTTTATAAGACATGGAGATCCTGATTATGCTAATGATTCTTTAACGGAAAAAGGCTTCAGAGAGGCTGAATTTTTGAAAAAAAGAGTAGAAAAATGGGATGTTAAGGATTTTTACTGTTCACCGCTTGGAAGAGCAAAAGCTACGGCAAAGCCTTTTCTTACTTCATTGAACAGAGAAGCTGCAATTTGTGATTGGCTTAAAGAATTTTTTGTGCCTGTAAAAGATCCGGTAACAGAAAAAGACAGAATACCATGGGATTTTATGCCGGAATATTTTACTAAAGAAAAGCTTTTATATGATAAAGAGTTATGGACATCTGCGCCTGTTATGCAGACGGGTGATGTTAAAGCAAGCTTTGAAAATGTGTGTAAAAGCTTTGATGAGCTTCTTGCGGGATATGGTTATGTAAGGGAAGGGGGATATTATAAGGTAGAAAAGCATAGTGACGATACGATTGTTTTTGTGTGTCATCTGGGAATCAGCTTCGTGCTTGCATCACATCTTCTCGGAATTGCAACGCCGCTTTTGTGGCAGGGCTTTTTTATGCCGCCTACATCGCTTATAGTATTTAATTCTGAAGAAAGAGAAGAGGGTAGGGCATATTTCAGATGTCAGACCTTTGGCGATACAAGACATCTTACGGATAATGGAGAACCGGTATCGGCATCTGGATATTTTACAGAGCTTTTTAGAGGATAAAATGGTCTAAGAGCAGCAAAGGAGCAGTATAGTATATAAATATCTTTTTGGATGTGATAGCTTTGCGCCTGTATGATCTTAGACAAAAGGAAGTCATTAATGAGTATGACTGCAAATCACTTGGATGTGTTGTTGATATTGAATTTGATGCTGTTTCAGGCTGTGTCTGCGCAATTATTATTCCGGGACCGTGTAAAATATGGGGGCTTTTCGGGAGAGAAACAGAATATGTGATACCATTCAAGTGTGTAAAACAAATTGGAGAAGACATCATTCTTGTATGTGTTAAAGAGGAAGATGTTATTACGAAGTGTAAGTTTTAAGCATTAGTAGAGATTATGTCAGCAACCATAGCAGAGGCAGCAGTGGCAGCAGCAGTTGTTACGGTTTTGCTTGCACAATTTGTAAAATAAGGTTATACTTAAGAAAATACGGTAATGGGAGGAATGAATATGAGATGTCCCTTTTGCGGTAAGGAAAATACGCGAGTAATTGATTCAAGACCCGCTGAAGATAATAATTCAATAAGACGAAGAAGACTTTGCGATGAATGTAAGAAGAGATTTACTACCTATGAGAAGGTTGAGGCGCTTCCGCTTATTGTCATAAAGAAGGATAATAATCGTGAACCTTATGACAGAGAGAAAATTGCAGCAGGCATTTTTAGATCGTGCCATAAAAGACCGGTATCAATTAATGAGATGAATGCGCTTATTGACGATATTGAGAATGCAATATATAATCTTGAAGAGAATGAGATTCCAAGCTCCAAAATCGGTGAAATTGTCATGAATAAGCTTAAAGATTTTGATTCTGTTGCTTATGTAAGGTTTGCTTCAGTATATCGTGAATTTAAGGATGTTAATACGTTTATGAGCGAAATTAAGAAAATTTTGGACAAGTAAATTTTCATGGCGCTGCCTCTGATTGGAGGCGGCGCTTTTTCCTTTTTTAAGTAAGGGTGTTAAAAATGCTGACAAAAAATGTTGACATACTGGCAAAAAAATATTATAAATAAAGTATGCTTTTTCGTTTTGGGAGAGATGAGAAAGGAGCTTTATGTTTTGTAAAACGTATAGTGCCGTTCTTCATGGATTGGAGGCGGTTACGGTGCAGGTGGAAGCAGACGTAAGAAACGGTCTTCCGCAACTGCAAATGGTAGGTGCTCTTGCATCCGAGGCAAAGGAAGCAAGGGAGCGGGTCAGAATCGCAATTGAAAATGCCGGTTTCCGGCTTCCGCCAAAGCACATTACCATAAATTTGTCCCCGGCGGATATCCGCAAAGACGGGACTTCTTTTGATCTGGCAACAGCAGTAGCCATTCTTGCCGCATTCGGCTTTATTCCGGAAGAACTGACAGAAGGTTGTATGTTTGCAGGGGAACTCAGCCTCGACGGAAAATTGAATAAAGTACCGGGAATTCTTCCTATGGCGGGACTTGCTGCAAAGGAAGGATTTCAGAAAATTCTTGTGCCTGTGGGAAATGCAGCAGAGGCGGCTCTGCAGGATAAGGTGCCGGTGTATGGAATGGACAGTCTCGGAGATGTTGTAAAATTTTTGGCGGGTGATCTACAGCGTAATCCGGAACCGCCCATGCGCCCTGTAATTTTAAAAAGAATACAAAAAGAAAAAAGCCGGGAAACAGAGGCAGATTTGAAAGATATTATCGGACAGGCAGCGGCCAAAAGGGCGTTGATGATTGCGGCGGCGGGAGGGCACCATCTTCTGATGATCGGGCCGCCGGGCAGCGGTAAAACGGCTCTGGCGAAATGTATGCCGTCCCTTCTTCCTGAGCTGTCCTTTGATGAAATGATTAATTTATCTGTGATATACAGTGTTTCGGAAAAATTGAAAAATGACATGGAGTATGTAATAAAACGGCCGTTTCAGGCTCCACATCATGCTACGACGCAAAGTACTCTCTTAGGCGGCGGGAGATGCGCAAAGCCCGGGCTGGTAAGCCTGTGTCATCACGGCGTACTGTTTTTGGATGAGTTTACGGAGTTTAAGCCTGAGGTCTTGGAAACCCTACGGCAGCCTTTGGAAGAGAAGGAGGTGACGGTGTCCAGACTGCAGGCAACATATACCTATCCGGCGGCATTTCAACTGATAGCAGCTATGAATCCCTGCCCATGCGGATATTTCCCAGACAGGACAAAGTGTAATTGCTCGCCACAGCAAATCCGGCGCTATACAGGAAAAATCAGCCAGCCGATTTTAGACCGAATCGATATGATGATAGAGGTCTTTCCGGTAGAGTATGAAAAAATCAGAAAAAGGGAGAGTGCGGAAACCTCGGAAAGTATCAGAAAGAAAGTATGTGCCGCCAGACTGATACAGGAAAAGAGATTTCAGAAAACGGCAATCCGGTTAAATTCGGAAATGGGAAAACAGGAAGTGGAAAAATTCTGTGTTTTTCATGAAGAGGCGGAAGAAGTACTGCACAAGCTGTTTCGGAAAAATGAGTTCAGTACCAGACGGTATTACAGAATACTTAAGCTGGCCAGGACAATTGCGGATTTGGAGGGGAGCAGCCAAATTTTAAAACACCATCTGACAGAAGCATATAGCTATTGCAATGTAGGGAAAAAGTACTGGAGGATGGAAGAATGAATCAACTGGAACGGGAAGAATACTGGCATTGGTTTCATGGTTTGACGGGAATCAGCCAGAAGGAAAAGGAAGAATTACTGCGGGTGTGTCCGAAACCGGAACTCTGGTATGAAGCAGGGGAAAAGAAAAGCGTTGACGAACTGATAGGACCGGTATGTCCGCAATCGGAAAAGCAAAGAGAAAGAAAAGAAGAAATTGTGCAGATATTGGAATCCCCGCAACAAAAGGAGAAGCTGCGAAGGTCGTATGAAAGCGCAAAACAAAAAAAGATTTCCATGGTGTGCCGGGAATCGGAAGCATATCCTAAGCGCTTGAAAACAATCTTTCTGCCACCGTTGATGTTATATTATTACGGAGCACTACCTAAGGAAGAAAACCCTTCCCTGGCGGTAATCGGTGCCCGCAACTGCAGTGTATACGGGGAAGAAATTGCCGGTGGATTTTCAAGACAGCTGGCAGGCGCAGGAATCCAAATAATCAGCGGGATGGCAAGAGGCATTGATTCTGCCGCACAACGGGCTGCCATAAATGAAGAAGGAAGTGCATATGCTGTGTTAGGAAGCGGTGTGGATATCTGCTATCCGAAGGAAAATAAGCTTCTGTATGCCAAACTGATGGAGCGGGGCGGAGTGATTTCGGAAGAGTTGCCGGGTACGGCGCCGGCCTCTTGGAATTTTCCGAAAAGAAACCGGATTATATCCGGTCTGGCAGATGCTATATTTGTAGTGGAAGCCAGAGAAAACAGCGGCTCCTTAATTACGGTTTCCTATGCATTGGAGCAGGGAAAGGAAATCTATGCCGTGCCGGGAAGAATTTATGAAAAACTGACGGAAGGGACAAACCGGTTGATTCAGGAAGGAGCTTATCTTGTACGGGAGCCTGAGGATATTTTACAGGGATTTTCGGAGAAATTCAGTGAATTTTTAAAGCCTCGTAACACGAAAAATAAAAATTTCGAAAAAATTTTACTTGCAAGTCAGGAAAAAATAGTGTATGCTTGTCTGAGTTTACGTCCGAAACATATGGAAGAGCTACAGGAAGAAACGGGAATGGAATTACCGGAACTTACCAGTTTGCTTTTTGATATGGAAATGAAACACTATATAAAACAACCGTTAAAAAACTATTTTATCATACAGAGTTGAAGTAAAATTGAAGGAGTGAGGGGTTATGGCAAAGTATCTTGTTATCGTAGAGTCTCCTGCGAAGGCAAAGACAATCAAAAAATACCTGGGAAGCAATTATGAAGTGGTAGCTTCCAACGGTCATGTAAGAGACCTTCCGAAGAGCCAGATGGGTATTGATGTGGATAATGATTACGAACCGAAATATATTACCATCAGAGGAAAAGGAGATATTTTGTCTAAACTTCGTAAAGAAGTAAAAAAAGCGGACAAAGTGTATCTCGCAACTGACCCGGACCGTGAAGGAGAAGCAATTTCCTGGCATTTATTCCACACACTGAAGCTGGATCCGAAAACCACCAGCCGCATTGCTTTCAATGAAATCACAAAAAATGCGGTGAAGAATTCCATAAAAGAAGCAAGGGATATTGACATTAATCTTGTGGATGCACAGCAGACCAGACGAATTTTAGACCGCGTGGTAGGTTATCGTATCAGTCCGGTCCTTTGGGAAAAAGTAAAAAGAGGTTTGAGTGCCGGACGTGTGCAGTCTGTGGCACTGCGTCTGATTTGTGACAGAGAAGAAGAAATCAATGCGTTTGTACCAAAGGAATATTGGAGCCTGACCGCCTCTATTTTAGCAGATAAAGAGAAGAAGCCGTTCGATGCAAAGTTCTATGGTATCGGTGACAAAAAGCTGGCGGTAGAAAGCGAAGAAGAAGTACAGAAAATTAAGAAAGAAATCGAAGGAAAGCCGTTTACCGTGGCAGAGATCAAGACCGGTGAACGTCAGAGAAAGGCTCCGTTGCCGTTTACGACAAGTACGTTGCAGCAGGAGGCTTCCAAACTCCTTAATTTTTCGACCCAGAAAACCATGCGTCTGGCCCAGCAATTATATGAAGGCGTGGAAGTAAAAGGACATGGTACCGTTGCGCTGATTTCTTACTTAAGAACCGATTCTACCCGTATTTCCGAAGAAGCAGATGCTTCCGTACGTGCCTATATCGTTGAAAATTACGGCAAGGAAATGGAAGCGGAACAGATTAAGGAAGCTTCTAAGGGTAAAAAAATTCAGGACGCCCACGAAGCAATCCGTCCGACGGATGTAACCATTACTCCTGCTCAGGTGAAGGATTCCCTGGCAAGAGATTTATATCGTTTATATCAGCTGATCTGGAAGCGTTTTGTGGCAAGCCGTATGCAGCCTGCCAGATATGAGACGGTTTCCGTGAAGCTGGATGCAGGAAAATACCGCTTTACAGCGGCAGCTTCCAAAATAGTCTTTGACGGTTTTATGAGTATGTATGCCGTGGAAGACGAAGAAGGGGAAGAAAAGAGTCAGGCAGCGGTAGCAAAGCTTACGAAGGAGTCTGTTCTGAAGCTTTCCGGATTGTCCGGAGAACAGCATTTCACGCAGCCGGCACCACACTATACCGAAGCCTCCCTGGTACGTGCCATGGAAGAGCTGGGTATTGGCCGCCCGAGTACCTATGCACCAACCATAACAACCATTCTTGCCCGCCATTATGTAGTGAAAGAAAACAAAAATATCTATGTTACGGAGCTTGGCGAGGCGGTAAACCGCATTATGAAGCAGGCATTCCCAACAATTGTAGATACCAGCTTTACGGCTAACATGGAGACGCTGTTAGACAGCATTGAAGATGGCGACATCCAGTGGAAAACCATTATCCGCAATTTCTATCCGGATTTGGAACAGGCCGTTCAGGAAGCCGGAAAGAAGCTGGAGAACGTAAAAATTGAGGATGAAGTCAGCGACGTGGAATGTGAGGAGTGCGGCCGGAAGATGGTCATTAAATATGGTCCTCACGGTAAATTCTTAGCGTGTCCTGGCTTCCCTGAGTGCAGAAACACTAAGCAGTATCTGGAGAAAATCGGTGTGCCTTGTCCGGATTGCGGAAAAGAAGTGGTTATCCGTAAGACAAAAAAAGGACGGAAATACTATGGATGTGAGAACAATCCGGAATGCAGCTTTATGTCCTGGCAGAA
>JAZQJL010000377.1:0-4898 GCA_045541595.1 Lachnospiraceae bacterium
TTCATCCAGTTTCCTTGGTGATAAATTGCATGGTATACAAAATAATACAGATACACCATACCCACATTACGATTTACAAGCGCAGCTGCAACAATACCGCCAATCAGCCAAACAGGCAAATTCACATAGTAATCGGACAAAAGTAACAACAATGCAGATACGAAAAAGCAGGCAATAAGAATTCCTGTCGAACGCACGGACGTATATATCTTTTTCTTTTCCAGCAGCGCACACAATGCCAGTACAAATAAAATAGCTCCGGAATATATAAAGTATTTGTCATTCCATGCCTTTTCTAAAATAACCTCATTTGAAAACCAGGCCACCCCCGCTGCTGCTGCAAGTGTCAGAAGCATATGCAGTGCATAGTTAATATAAAGTTTTAAGTTTTGACCTGTTTCTTTTGTTTCTTCACTCATTTTCTTGAATTTCCTTTATTTTTTTCTGATAATGCTGTAATATCGGTTATTTCCGGAAAACTGTTTTTTACCAAAGGATTTCGACTCCTGTTTTGTGCTATTATTTACCGGTTCCCGAAGTTTTTCTTCCGGCTTTTGTTCCGGTTTGTTTTCCTGTTTTGCCGGACCGTTTTTACGGCTTTCCGTTTTTTGCACAGACTTTGTCTGTTCAAAACCGGTTTTCTTACTTTCATATTCGTCGTAGGCTTTTACTATTTTTTGTACCAGAGGATGTCTGACCACATCTTCGCCGGTTAATGTAGCAAAACCGATATCATCTACTTTGGAAAGTACCTTTAATGCCACATCCAATCCGGAAGCTGCGCCGGACGGTAAATCCTTCTGGGTCAGGTCACCGGTAATAATTACTTTGGACCCAAAACCGATTCGAGTCAGGAACATCTTCATCTGCGCCGGTGTGGTATTCTGGGCCTCGTCCAAAATAATGAAGGCATTGTCTAAGGTTCTGCCTCGCATATAAGCAAGAGGCGCCACTTCAATTAACCCTTTTTCCATGTTTTTCTGGAAAGACTCCGGTCCCATAATCTGATAAAGAGCATCATATAACGGGCGCAGATACGGATCTACTTTGCTCTGTAAGTCACCCGGCAGAAAACCCAGTTTTTCACCGGCTTCAATGGCAGGTCTTGTTAAGATGATACGGTTTACTTCGTCATTTTTAAAGGCCTGGATGCCCATAGCCATGGCAAGATACGTTTTACCGGTACCGGCAGGACCGATACCGAACACAATCATCTTTTTACGGATTAAGTCCACATAATTTTTTTGCCCCATGGTCTTTGGCTTGATTGGCTTGCCCTGAATGGTATGACAAATTAAATCTTTATCAATTTCATTGATGGTACTTACCTTATCATCCACGGAAAGAGCCAATGCATAGGTTACATTCTGCTCTGTTATGGTATTGCCCCGTACGGATAATTTTAAAAGTTCTTCTAAGATGGACTTTGTCTTTTGCACTTTATCGGCATCACCGAGAATTTTTAATTCATTATCTCTGGAAATTAACGTAACTTCCATGGTTTTCTCGATAAGCTTTGCATGGGAATCAAACTGCCCAAACAAATTTCTGATATGTTCTACCGGTATATTAAGGATTGTTTCCACTATGTTCATCTTCTATTTTCCACTCCTCTTCTAAAATTTCCTGATATGAAATGAAATTACCGCATGCCCGTATGGCCCCTGTAACATAACAATTTTTCTGTTTTATCTCGGATGTGTACTCCGCATGCAACACCTGTACGTCCTGTTCTTCCCAGTCGGTCAGGAATGCTTCCCAATTGGCACGTGCTTTTTCTTTCACTTCGTCCTCTGTCATTTTTATCAGTTCCGTATCATACTTCAAAATGCGGTATTTCCGGAATAATACCGGAACCTTATAATCATCAAAGGCATACGGAACGACATCAATACTGATTATATCATATTTCCCCTCAGAATATCTAGGTATATATGAAAATAATTTGCGTTCAAACAAAAAAATTTCCAGTCCGGAGCGCTCATTTGTGAAATTTTTCCTTTCATAAAACACAGAAAAGGTTGCATTATACGAAAATTCACTTTCCAGATACACGGAGCCATCTGCGGGAACTGCCTGATTACGGATAAGTTCCTCATAGTCTCCCAGTACCGGTACAATTCCGGAAATTAAGATATCTCCTTTTTTTACCGCATCGCCGACTTTTACATTAGGAATTCCTGCCATAACCTCCAGCTTACGTACGATGCCGTCCTGCGCCGCTACAATATGGCTTGGTTCTTCTCTGCTTCCGGTATCGTTTGGCATGGTACTTTCATTTAACCGTACAAACAGCCTGCAACCACGCTTTTCTACAGAAATCCAACCGATTTCATTGTAATCCAGCCGAAGTTTTTTTTCAATCTCAAAACAGTCTGCCTGTTTTGCTAAAACTCCTCCGTAAATTCCAAGTTCTTCCTCCATCACCTTAAGCATTTGTTCTCTTGTATGAAGGAAGCCGCCGTCCACACTGATATGCCAGATGCGGCCGGAGCATTGGATCAGTATTAAAGCAAACAAAACACTTCCGAAGACAAGCCCTTTTCTGGCTTTTATTTTTTTTAGTACAAAAGGCAGGCCTCGCTTTTCTCTTATTTTACATAAACAGCCTGTCTTTTTTGCAAACACTTTTAATTTTTTATAATCTCTATAATGAATTTTACAATACCATCCATCATTTATCAAAAAAATTTGTAAAATTTCAATTTCTTTGTTTTTGCATAAATTTATGAATCTTTCTTTACAATCACCGCATAATTCCAGAATTAAATAGCCTTGTAAATAATAAAACAATCTTTCCAGCACCCAATCCACCTCTAGCTATCAAAAGAAATATTCAAAATATTCCCTACAATTTTTATTTCATCTTTTCTAAAATATTCTATGAGTAAATGACTGCCCTTAATGACAAGACTCTTTTTCCCTAAGGAAACTTTCACACATTCGGTGGAGTATTCTTCCATGTTACGATAATTCCCTACTCTGATACAGTGGTTTCCAATCAAAGAAATTCTAGCCTGGCCGGCAATTACGTCCTTGGGTATGGATAACTGCTCGCTGACTTGTTCCGTAAACCGCTCATAATCTTTTCTTCGGTTCTTTTCCGTTTCATTTATGTACACATATAATGGTTTTAATTCTTTTTTATGTTTGTGATGCTTCGAACGAATTTTCAACCGGGACAGCTCCCATAATTTATATCTTTATAATATATGCCTTTAAACAGAAAAAAAACCCTTAGTCTTACGACTAAGGGTTTCATGCACAAGATATTAGTATTTACGCTTACGAGCAGCCTCAGACTTCTTCTTACGCTTTACGCTTGGCTTCTCATAATGCTCACGCTTACGAATCTCCTGCTGGATGCCTGCCTTCGCACAGTTTCTCTTGAATCTGCGGAGAGCGCTGTCTAAAGATTCGCCGTCTTTTACGATAACATTTGACATTGTCTCACCTAACCTCCCTCCAGTTGTGTATTGTGCCTATACAACTGTTTGGGTATTTTTTTAAAGCACTATGAAGATTATACCATAATTTTTGTATTCGTCAACTACTTTTTTGTAGATTTTAAAACAAAATTATGCCAACTGTGCTTCCATAACAGTCTGAGCCTTTTCGATTGCGGTATCAATACCTGCAGGATTCTTACCGCCGGCCTGTGCCATATTGGGACGTCCGCCGCCGCCACCGCCTACAAGTGCTGCTATTCCCTTAATCAGGTTACCTGCATGTGCCCCTTTAGCCATTGCGCCGTCAGTTGCCATTGCAACCATATTTACCTTGCCGTCTGCATCAGAAATCAGCACAATAACACCTTCGCCAAGTTTTGCTTTCAGCTGGTCGCCTAAGTCTCTAAGACCATTCATATCCACACCGGTCACCTTGGTTGCAAGCAGTTTTACGCCCTTTACTTCCACAACCTGATCCATAACATCGCCAAGGGCATCCTTTGCTGCTTTGCTCTTTAAGGATTCATTTTCGGAAGCAAGTGCTTTGTTTTCTGCGAGAATATGAGTAATTCTCTCTTCCACCTTATCGGAGGTTGTCTTAAGAAGTTCTGCTGCTTTTGCAAGCTTCTTCTCCAAATCTGCATAATAAGAAAGTACACCTTCACCTGTCAGCGCTTCGATTCTTCTGACACCTGCTGCTACGCCGGATTCGGATAACAGTTTAAAGGACTGGATGGCAGAAGTATTGGATACATGCGTACCACCACAAAGTTCTACGGAAAATGCTCCCTTAAATGCTTCTTCAATTTCATCTGCATCGCTCTTGCCCATGCTGACAACACGAACTTTTTCACCGTATTTTTCGCCAAAGAGAGCCATTGCTCCTGTCTTCTTTGCATCTGCAATGCTCATTTCATCTGTAGCAACAGGAAGACCAAGTGCGATTTCTTTATTTACAAGTGCTTCCACCTGTGCAATCTGCTCTGCGGTCATAGCTTCAAAGTGAGAGAAGTCAAAACGCAGACGTTCAGGTGTTACCAACGAGCCCTTCTGCTCTACATGGTTACCAAGCACTGTCTTTAATGCTTTCTGTAAAAGATGGGTCGCAGAGTGATTCTTACAGGTATTTGCGTGCTTTGCCTCATCCACGGTTGCAAGCACCTCATCACCCACTTTCAGCATACCACGGGAAACATATCCTACATGACCAATCTTGGCGCCTGTCAGATGAATGGTCTCTGTTACAACAAACTCACCATCCTTAGCGGAAATCACACCGGCATCACCAAGCTGTCCGCCCATGGTGCCGTACATACAGGTTGTATCTAAAACTACAGTACCCTTCTGTCCTTCGGAAAGTATATCTGTAACAGCTGCATCTTCCTTAGAAGCATCTGTTGTCATGGCTGTAATCTTTGCACCACAACTGGATTCTGTGTAACCTACATA
>JAZQJL010000378.1:0-6859 GCA_045541595.1 Lachnospiraceae bacterium
TCGATATCCTCCGGCAGTTCCGGAAGTGTTCTCCGATATCCTTTTAGTATCTCTGCCGTCAGCTGTTCAAAGGCATTCCGGCGGAGTTCCTTGATTTTTCCCATTGGCAGGAATGTCTTTTCCCCGACGGATACGCTTATATTTTTAAAGTAAAACTCACTTTCCCCGGTCTTATTCAGCTGCTCTTTTATTTTCTCCTCCGTTACCGGCTGGTTCTGGGCCACCATGACCTCATCTCCGGTTACCGTTACGGAAATTTCCCTTGTATGATTTATATCTTCTCCCGGTGTCAGACTGCTTTTCTGATGCGCCGTCAGGCGTACCGAAAGTGCGGCCGGTTGCCCCGGAATGGCAATAAACTCACCTTCTACCGGCAACTGTACCGTTTTTTCTACATACTGTTCGTTTAATTCGGATAACAGACTTTCATTTTTTGTACGGAATACAGGCTGCCCCGGCACAATTCGGAATCCCTTTTTAACGTTGGTTTCATACCAGCCGGGCTTTTCTTCAATGCCTGCTTTCCCTGCCGTAAATTCATAGGCTTCTCCCAGGGTATCTCTGATTTCTAACACATCCTGAGGATTCAACGGCTTTTCCAACCGGATTTTGGCGCGGATGCCCTGGCCGGATACTACCTCACCTACTTTGGTTCCCGTATGATTTGGCCGCTCCATGGACATCATGCTCTTTCCGTGGTACTGCACATAATAGCCCTTGGTAAAACCGCCACGGTTATATAAATCCGCTACCCGGTCTGTCTGCTCTTTCAGCACCTGCGGATGTTTTTCTAAATATCGGTAAAACTCCATTTCCCCGTATTCAAAATACAAATCGGTCAGTAAACGGTACGCCGCCGGTACACCGGCTGTATACTCCGGCCGTTTCATCCGCCCCTCGATTTTAAAAGAGTCAATACCTGCCTTTACCAGCTCCGGAATTTGATCTAAGGTGCACAAATCCTTTGGACTTAGCGCATAGAGACCTTCTATCGTGTTACCGCCGTCCTCCGTTACGGTATAGGCCATACGGCAAGGCTGGGCACAGCGGCCACGGTTGCCGCTTCTTCCGCCTATCATGCTGCTCATCAGACACTGTCCGGAATAGCAATAGCAAAGTGCTCCGTGAACAAAACACTCAATTTCCAGATTGGTACCTGCACGCATTGTGCGGATTTCTTCCAGGGAAAGCTCTCTGGCCGGGACCATACGGGTTACCGGATATTCGGACAGCAGCTTAGCGCCGTCTGCGGAAACCAGCGTCATCTGGGTACTTAAATGCACCGGCAAATCCGGAAAATGGGTAGCAAGAAAATGCAGGACACCCACATCCTGCACAATTACCGCGTCAACGCCTGCTCTATAGTACTTTTCCAAAAAAGGATATAATTCTTTTGTTAACTCCCCTTCCTTTAACAGGGTGTTCACCGTCAGATAAATTCTGCGGTCTTTGGAATGCACATAATCAATGGCAGACAGTAAAGTGTCTGTCTCCGGATTATCTGCATAGGCTCTTGCACCAAACCTGCTTCCGCCGATATACACGGCATCCGCTCCGGCAGCAATTGCCCCTTTCAGGCTCTGAATAGAGCCAGCCGGAGCTAAAATCTCCGGCTTTCTCTGTACATGCTCCATATTAATTTCTCCACTCTGCCTTATCGGCAAGCTGCTTACTTTCTTCGTCTTAATTCTTCAATTTCTGCTTCCATGCGGATTAAGCGCTTTTGAAGTTCCAGATTTTCGTCCTTCATGGCGCGGTTTTCCTGTTCATAGGTTTCCAGCTTTGCCTGAAGACCAATGATATCCCTCTTTAAATCCACATTTTCCTTTTGTTTTTCGGTATAATCCCGATCGGTTTCTTCCTGCGCTTTTTTTAATTTAAAATAGTCATCCGCAATGTTAATCTGCAACAAAATATTCACGATGTCGGAATCCAGCTTAGGAAATCCGCCCTGCTGCTTTAACTCGTCTGTTTTTGCGTTGATATAGGAGGCAATGCTCTGGAGATATTCTTCGCTTTCATAACCACCCATGTTATACTGCTTTCCACCAATGACTACTTTTACATCATTTCTCTTCTTCATATGTTTTCTCCTATATCTTATGTTTCACTGCCGGGCACCGGTAATCCGAAGTGCCGGTAAGCAAGTTCCGATACTACCCTTCCTCTTGGTGTACGCAGGATTAGTCCGTTCTGCACCAGGAATGGCTCATTAACTTCTTCTACCGTTCCGGGATCTTCGCCGATGGTGGTTGCCACTGCATCAATTCCCACCGGTCCTCCGTGGAACCGTTCTATCATAACCTTTAAAATTGCCCTGTCGCTTTGGTCAAGTCCCAGCTTGTCCACCTCCAGGAAATTTAACGCCGTATCCGCCACCTCTTTGGTAATGCAGTTATCGTACTGGATTTGTGCAAAGTCACGGACACGCTTTAACAACCGGTTTGCCAGTCTTGGTGTTCCTCTGGAACGCTTGGCCAGCTCTATTGCGCCCTCCGGTTCAATCTCTACCCCAAGGACACCTGCGGAGCGGATAATAATCTCCGTCAGTTCTTCTACCGTATAAAATTCCAGCCGGTTTACTACTCCGAAACGGTCTCTGAGCGGTGCCGTTAACATACCGGCTCTGGTAGTGGCTCCCACCAGCGTAAATTTTGGAAGTTCCAACCGGATGGATTTTGCGGTTGCTCCTTTTCCGATGATAATATCGATGGCAAAATCCTCCATGGCCGGATAAAGCAACTCTTCTACCTGACGGTTCAAACGATGGATTTCATCAATAAAGAGGACGTCTCCCTCCTGGAGATTATTTAAAATTGCGGCCATGTCACCCGGTTTTTCAATAGCCGGGCCTGCCGTGATTTTTAAATTAACTCCCATCTCGTTGGCGATAACACCAGCCAACGTGGTTTTTC
Organism: Lachnospiraceae bacterium; assembly: GCA_045541595.1. GTDB lineage: Bacteria > Bacillota > Clostridia > Lachnospirales > Lachnospiraceae > SIG299. The sequence continues at coordinate 2,916 of JAZQJL010000378.1, forward strand.
CAAGACCCGGAGGCCCGAAAAACAGCACATGGTCCAACGCTTCTCCTCTTGCCTTAGCCGCCTCAATATACACTTTCAGGTTTGCCTTGGCCTTTTCCTGCCCGATATATTCTTTTAAAAGTTGCGGACGAAGACTACCTTCTATTCTCTTATCTTCTTCCATAAGTTCTGTTGTTATCAGTCGCTTTGCCATAAGTTTGCATCCATTCTCTTCGCTGTTTTCTCATTTATTAAATGATATATTAGGACTTTAGTCCCATCTTTTTTTCCGAATTATAGATTTTTCAATCCATATTTCAGCAAATCTTCTACAGTTGTAGTATCTGTTACTTCCGCATTGCGAAGCACTTTCATTGCTCCCGTCACGGAATATCCCAAAGCTGCCAGGGCCTGGGCCGCTTCATCCCGCATGGCCGCAGCCTTGTCTGCATTGGTACTGCCTGCTCCGAAGGCTTCTTCCCCATGAATCAGTCTTGCCTCAATGGCATCCTCCAGTTTGAACTTGTCCTTTAGCTCCAACACAAGCTTAGCCGCCGTTTTAGGACCGATGCCCGGGATTTTGGAAATTGTTTTACTGTCTTCTGCCAGCACGGCAAACCGTAAATCATCCAGGGAGATTCCCGACAGGATGCCTATGGCACCCTTAGGGCCGATACCGTTTACCGTAATCAATAATTTAAAAATCTGCAGTGCCTCTTCGGTTAAGAAGCCAAACAGTGCAACACCGTCTTCTTTTACCTGCAGATAAGTATGCAGTAACACTTTGCTTCCGTTTGCCGGCATCTGCTGAATGTCGGTTACCGGAACAAATAATTCATACCCCAGCCCGGACGCCGTTGCAACCACTACGGTGGAGACTGTCTTTTTTACCACTGTTCCTTCTATAAATGCTATCATATCCGTTTAAACTCTCCTTTGGAAAGCTGAAGCCTTCCTTCATCTATATATTGCAGAACGTCCAGTACCGAAATACCGCACCCCTCTGCAATCTGCATAGCATTACTGTGGGGAAATTTGCGCAAATAGTCTTCAATGCGTGAAAACAGATTTTCATCAATTTCCTTGCAGTTTTTGCAAACGACTTCCACATGTTTTGTCGGGAATACCGTTCCGCAAAACTTACATTTGCTTAAATGCATAACCCCACCCCATTCTATTGCCATTTTATTACCTTTATTATATCAAACATTCGTTCAAATAGGAAGTGTTTTTTCTTGTGATAGTTCGACTTTTATGGTAAACTAATCATAATTTAGTGTCAATTTGTGACACAATCAAAGGAAGGGAGGACACACCATGAAAATCATCCGTTCAAAACCTGAGTTTCGTTATGCCGCCGGGCAATCCTTTCCGGCAGATACCCTCCTGTTTGACATCGAAACCACCGGGCTTTCCGCAGACACCAGCTATCTCTACCTGATTGGTGCCCTCTGCATGGAACAGGGCGAGTTCACTCTCATCCAATGGTTCTGCGACGAATATTCCGAGGAAAAAGAAGTGCTGGGTGCCTTCCGGGATTTTATCAAAGACTACCCTCGTCTGGTGCATTACAACGGCACCGGCTTTGACATTCCGTATCTCAACAAAAAATTCAAACGTCACTGCCTGTCCTATGCCATTGCCGCAGAAGAAACCACGGACATTTACAAGCTTCTCCTGCCCTTCAAAAAGCATACCGACTTTCCGGATTTTAAGCAAAAGACACTGGAGCAACGTGCCGGGTTTACCCGTACCGATACTTTCTCCGGCGGTGACTTAACCGAAGTTTACGCCGCCTACGCCGGCAAATACCGTCTGGCCACCCTGACCGGAAAAACAGAGGAAGCTGATGCCCTGCGTCATGTCATGCTTCTGCACAATCACGATGACTTAATCGGCTTACTTCACTTATATGCAAACACCCGTCTGAATGATTTCTATGCCGGAAGCCTGCAGCCCTCTGTCATTAAACTGGAACAGGGCCTGCTCTACACCTTTGATTTTCCGCTGCTACCGTTTCCGGTTTCCCTACTGCAAAACAACTGCGTATTTACGGTAACAGACAAGGAAACGGATTTACTTTTGCCATTTTATTACGGGGAATTAAAATATTTCTTTAAAGACTACAAGAATTATTATTACCTGAAATATGAAGACACCGCCGTTCACGCAAGTCTGGCGGAATGGGTAGATAAAGATGCCAAAGAAAAATGCAAGCCGGCCACGGCGTATCAGAAAAAGAACGGAACCTTTCTTACACTGCCATTCCTTAAGCCGGAACAAAAGGAAGAGCTAAAGGAGCTGGCACTGTTTTACCATGACTACAAAGGAATTCCCGGGTACGCAGAGTATACGGATGAACTTGCACTTGACAGAAGGTTTATCTACCTTTGCTTTGATTATTTCTGTCATCCTCGTAGTTGACTCTTCAAAATTTGCCAAGCAGCTAAAAAATATGTTATAATTAGAGTAGGAGGACTTTTCTCATAATCATACAGTAAACCTATTTGTTTATCTCACATTTTACGGAGGTTTTTATGACAGCACAGGAAAATTTATTAGCTCTGTTCGATACTCTTGGTTTTTTTGACTATTATGACCCTTCTCAGCATAACGAGTCACATGATTCCTTTATGAACAGACTCAAAAAATGTTATGTTTATTTGCCGGAAGACATCCATAAGTTAAACGACAATCCTATTCATCAGGAGGTGGCAAGTTACGGGCAATGCAAAATTGCTTGCGAAAATGCCGATACGTTTACAATGGCCTATAATCTTTATCATGAATGCAGTCTTTGCAATCAGGAAAACACAAAAATTATGGCTTTAAATTTCGCAAATCCATATAACCCCGGCGGCGGAGTGCGATGGGGAGCGAATGCACAAGAAGAAGATTTATGTCGTCGTTCCAATCTTCTCATTTCTTTAGAATCTGAGGAAGCCAAAAGATATTATCAGTACAACAAAGAAAACCGAAACATCGATGCCTGTGGAAATGATTATGGTACAACTTCCATGATTCTGACACCAAACGTCACCATCATAAAAGATAAAGCGTATCAGCTTCATTTTGAATTTGCAACAGTATCTGTTCTTACGGTTGCAGCCCCAATTATTCAAAACAATCAATGCTTATCAGATGACTACATTGATATACTCTTTGAGCGAATCAACGCAGTATTGCTCTGTGCCGCCCATCACGGATATACACATCTTATTCTCGGCGCCTGGGGATGCGGTGCATTCGGCAATGACCCAACAACGGTAGCGGGATTATTCCGCGATGCTATCGACAATTTTCACTATAACGGAAAAGATGTACATCAGCTGTTCGAAAGCATTATTTTTGCTGTACCGCTTAGTCATAAAAAACCGGCTAACTATGAAGCATTTGCAAAGCATTTTAATAATTAAAAGAAATTTCGCGCAGTTTCCTGTTTTATTTAGTTTTTCCGACAAGCCGGTATTTTCCATATAAAAAACAAAAAAACCAAGGGCCTTATTCAAAACCCTTGGTTTTATTTGACTTTTTCGTTAATTACTCAGCTGCAATAACTTCCTTCTTGTTGTAAGAACCGCAAGCCTTACATACTCTGTGTGGCATCATTAATTCGCCGCACTTGCTGCACTTTACAAGGTTTGGAGCAGTCATCTTCCAGTTTGCTCTACGACTGTCTCTTCTTGCCTTGGAAGTCTTATTCTTCGGACAAATAGCTCCCATGATTACACCTCCTTAACGTTGTTAAAAATATCTCGGATAACAGACATTCTTGGATCTGGCTCTGTACGGACGCAACCGCATTCTCCCTGATTTAAGTTTGCACCGCAAACCTTACAGATTCCTTTACAGTCTTCCTGACACAGAACCTTCATTGGGAAACCAAGCAAGATTTCTTCGTAGACCAGGCGATCCACGTCTAAATCGTATCCGTCAATATACGCTGTTTCATTCAAATCGTTGAC
>JAZQJL010000379.1:0-11663 GCA_045541595.1 Lachnospiraceae bacterium
CAATACATTTTCCTGGGGATTTGCGGTGCAGGCATCTCCGGAAAAGATGCTGGCCTACGGATTCGGCGGAATTTCGAGTACCAAATCCCAGCCGGGACTTTTGGTGTGCTCCACAATATGCAAGCAGGATGGAGACGTAGTATACCGGTCCTTTGATTATGGCACCACGTGGGAGCCCGTGTTGTATGGGTTAAGCGTAGGAGAGCTTGCCTTCCGTACTTCTTATATGAAGCCGGAGTTTAACGGCGGCGGTTCTCTGCTTCACTGGCTGACGGACATTAAAATCGATCCTCACAACAAGGACGTGGCATGGTTTAATTCCGGCACCGGAGTGTTCCGTACCAAGAATCTGACAGCGGACAAAGTGGTCTTTGAGGATTGGTGCGACGGTATCGAAGAAACAGTACATTTAAATGTGTACAGTCCAAACGGTGGTCCGGTTCAGGTGATAGACATTGTGGGTGATTTGGGCGGCTTTGCTTTCCGTGATTTAACAAAGCCTTGTAAAAACTCCTTTGAGGATGAAAAGGGCAACCGTTATATTACCTGCTTAAACGCAGACTATTCCGAAGTGACGCCGGAGTGCTTTGTCGCTACGGCAAGAGGCAACTGGACGGGAAGAACCAAGGGCGGTCTGGTAATGACAAAAAATGCTGGGGAAACCTATGAGCGTTTGCCAATGCCTTTCGGTCTGAGTGAAAAAATCGATGAATTGTTACACCGCATTGAACAGCCGAATACCAATTCCGGCTGGGTGGCAATGTCGCCAAATTGTGAAAACATTGTATGGACCGTGGGAAACCGGTTTATGGTTACTGCGGACGCAACGGTGGTCAGCAATGACGGAGGACAGACCTTTAAAAAGTGTGTGATTTATGACAAGACAGGAAACTTAATGGAAGATGACCGTGGCTTTAAAGTCTTTTCTGACAGGGTAAAGAACCGGGTGTTCTATGCGTTCGGCGAAGCGTCGCAGATTTATGTCAGCCGGGATGGCGGTAACACCTTCTGCGAAAAGGTACTGCCGGAAGGCTTCCCGGAGGTGGAGTTCCATAAAATTGACGGAGCAAATAAAACAGAGGTCCGTGGTGATGCAGGCCGGAGTGGCATTTTTTATATGGCGCTGCAGGAACATGGGTTGTGGAAACTGATGTATAGTACCGAAACCGATGAATTAAAGGCGGCTCGTCTGACCGGAGATGGCGAAACGGTATATTGCATCGGACTAGGAGTACGAACAAGCGATGGGGCATATCTTGGCGAGGACAAAGCGATTTATGTTGCGGGAACGATTGCCGGAGAATACGGTTTTTACCGCTCCTTTGATGATGCGGGGAGCTGGGAACGTATCAATACAAAAAAGCAGATGTTTGGACATATTATCAGTATTGACGGTGACAGCCGCACCTTCGGCCGGTTCTTTTTAGCAACCGGAAGCCGGGGACTGATTTATGGAGAACAAGTAGAAGAAAGGTAGAAAACTATGAGAATCTATCAGGAAAATAATAAATTGGTGATTGCAGAAAATAAATCTCAGGTATGGATTGAACCTTGGGGAAAAAATTCCCTGCGTGTGCGTATGACGGCGCAGCCGGAAATGGATAAAAATGACTGGGCATTGACGGAAGAAGTAGAGCACTGCCCGGCAGAAATCAGTTCTTTGGAAATTGATGTGACGGACCCGTGGTATAAGTCCGAGGAGTATGCCCACTATCATCAGACAGCCACAGAGTGGACACTGAAAAACGGAAAGATTACCGCCAAGGTATCCTACGAGGGATGGATCAGCTATTACAATCAAAAAGGCGAGCTGCTCACCGCAGAATACTGGAGAAACCGCAACCGCATCAACCGCTATTGTGTGCCGCTTCGGGTGGATGCCAGGGAATTAAAACCGATTCCGGGCACCAATGATTTTTCCCTGGCAGCCCGTTTTGAAGCCTTTGACGATGAGAAAATTTTTGGTATGGGTCAGTATCAGGAAAAGCATCTGGATAAAAAAGGCGCAACCCTGGAGCTTGCCCACCGGAACTCCCAGGCCAGCGTGCCGTTTTATATTTCCAGCCGGGGCTATGGCTTCTTCTGGAACAATCCGGCCATCGGTACCGCTACCTTCGGTACCAACAAAACCGAATGGACTGCAAAAAGCACAAAGAAATTAGACTATTTTATTACGGCGGGAGATTCCCCGGCGGAGCTTTTAGAGCAGTACAGTGCGGCCACCGGCCGCAGCCCGATGATGCCGGAGTACGGTCTTGGCTACTGGCAGTGTAAGCTCCGCTACCGCACCCAGGAGGAAATTCTTTCTGTGGCAAGAAAGCATAAGGCGTTGGGACTTCCGATGGATGCCATTGTGGTGGACTTTTTCCACTGGACCCGCCAGGGCGATTTTAAATTCGAGTCGAGAGACTGGCCGGACCCGGAGGCTATGGTGAAAGAACTGAAGGAGCTGGGCATTGAAACCGTGGTTTCCGTTTGGCCAACCATTGATGAGCGTAGCGAAAATTACGGCGAGATGGCGGATAAGGGATATCTTGTGAACCCGGACCGTGGCTTAAATTACCACATGAGCTGGATGGGAAATACCGTATTTTACGACACCACCCATCCGGGTGCCAGAGAGTTTGTCTGGGAAAAATGTAAAGAAAACTATTATAAGAAGGGCATCCGTTGCTTTTGGCTGGATGAGGCGGAACCGGAGTACGGTCCGTATGATTTTGATAACTACCGGTATTTTGCGGGACCGGCATTACAGTGCACCAATATTTATCCGGTGATGTATGCCAAGGGCTTTTATGACGGCCTCAAAAAAGAGGGAGAGAAGGAAATTTTAAGCCTGGTGCGTTGTGCCTGGGCAGGCAGTCAGAAATACGGAACACTGACCTGGTCCGGTGACATTCATTCCTCCTTCCGTGCCATGAGAGAACAGCTGCAGGCAGGATTAAATATGTGTCTGGCGGGAATTCCGTGGTGGACTTCCGATATCGGCGGCTTTGTAGGCGGAGATATTTCCAATCCGAAGTTTAAAGAACTTCTGGTGCGTTGGTTTGCCTGGGGCGCTTTCTGTCCGGTATTCCGTATGCACGGCGAACGCTCTCCTTGGTATGAAAGAGAAGAAGAGTTTATTAATGGTGTACGTCAGTTGACGTCCGGCCAGGATAACGAGGTGTGGAGCTTTGGAGAGGAGAATTTTGAGATCCTGAAAAAGTATCTCTTTATCCGCGAAAACCTGCGTCCGTACATCCGCGAGTGTATGAAGATAACCAGCGAAAACGGTACACCGATTATGCGGCCGATGTTTTACGATTTCCATGAGGATAAGAAAGCCTGGGAAACCGAAGACCAGTATATGTTTGGACCGGACTTACTGGTGGCGCCTGTTATGGAAGAGGGAGTTACCGCACGTACCGTGTATTTGCCGAAGGGAGAAACCTGGACCGAGAGCTACACCGGTAAGAAATACGAGGGCGGTCAGACCGTGACGGCAGAAGCTCCGCTTTCGGTTATTCCGGTGTTTATCCGTGGGGAAAAGGAATATGAAATTTACTAAAAATGAACATTATGAGTTGTAAACAAAAATGTTTCATGGTATAATTAATACATCCAATAACCACCTATGGGGTCGCCTCATCATCGGCTCTGTGGGTGGTTAAAATATAGTACATAATTATTTTTTATAAATTATTTTCTATGGAGGAACAATTGCAATGAAATTTGTAAATGACAACGGCGCATTGGTATTTTATACCATGGGCGAAATGGTACGCATCGAAGCCTGGGGCAAGGACTCCCTTCGTGTACGTGCAACCAAGCAGGGTAAGTTTACCGGCAACATCTGGGCACTTACCGAAAAAGTGGAACCATGTGAAACTCAGATTCTTTTTGAAAAGGAAGACAACTGGGTTGGTGACGGCACCATCACACAAAATGATTTAGTAACTATTATCAATGGTAAAATCAAGGCAGTAGTAAACTTCGCCGGTGTTATTTCTTTCTTCAAAGATGATAAGTTAATCCTTCGCGAATATTATCGTTCCTACGGCGGCACCATCTCCAAGGAGAGCCGTTGCTTAAAGGTAATCAATCGTGAATGGAAGGGCGTTATCGGCGGCAGCGAGTTCGAATTAAACGTAAAGTTCGACAGCAACAAGGGCGAGAAGATTTTCGGTATGGGCCAGTACCAGCAGGAAAACATGGACTTAAAGGGCTGTGTACTGGAACTTGCCCAGAGAAATTCCCAGATTTCCGTACCGTTTATGGTATCCTCTTTAGGCTATGGTATGTTATGGAACAATCCTGCAGTGGGCCGCGTTACCTTCGGTAACAACTACACCGAGTGGATTGCCCGTGCAACCAAAGAAATGGATTACTGGATTACTGCTGCAGACACACCAAAGCAGATTCTCGAAAATTACACAAATGCTACCGGTCATGCAGACATGTTCCCTGAAGATTTAATGGGACTTTGGCAGTGTAAGCTTCGTTACCGCACCCAGGACGAGGTACTTACCGTTGCCCGCCAGTATCAGAAGGAAGGCATCAAGATCGACCAGATTGTCATCGACTTCTTCCACTGGACCGTACAGGGCGACTGGAAGTTCGACAAGACCTACTGGCCGGACCCTAAGGCAATGGTGGACGAGCTCCATTCCATGGGCATTAAGGTTATCGTTTCCGTATGGCCATCCGTAGACCGCAGAAGTGAGCACTTCTGGAACATGAGAGAGCTGGGCCTCCTCATCAAGACCGAGCGCGGTGCAGAGCAGACCTACGACTACCAGGGCGACTGTGTGGAAATCGATGTATTCAATCCGGAAACAAGAAAGTATGTCTGGAACGTATGTAAAAAGAATTACTACGACCTTGGCATCGACGCTTTCTGGTTAGACAATTCCGAGCCGGACTACGGCATTTACGATTTTGAAAATTACCGTTATTTTGAAGGCCCTGCACTTACCTGCAGTAACATGTACCCGCAGCTGTACAGCCGCGTCTTCTACGATGAAATGAGCAAGGAAGATAAGCCGGTAGTAAACCTTCTCCGCTGTGCATGGGCAGGTTCCCAGAAGTACGGCAACGTGGTTTGGTCCGGTGACGTTCCAAGTACCTTCGAAGCATTTACCGACCAGTTACAGTGCGGCTTAAATATGGGTCTTGCAGGTATTCCGTGGTGGACCACCGACATCGGCGGCTTCATGACCGACGACGTAAACGACCCTGACTTCCGTCAGCTCTTAATCCGTTGGTACCAGTTTGCGGTTTACTCCCCTGTGCTCCGTATGCACGGCGACCGCGGTCCTTACAACATTCCGCCTCTCGATGACAGAGACTGGGGCGGCGGCTACTTACATACCGGCCAGCCAAACGAGCTTTGGAGCTACGGCGAAGACAATTACGAAATCATGAAGAAGTACTACTATGTACGTCGTGATATGCTTGATTACATCAAGAAGTTATACGAAGAAGCACATGTGAACGGTTCTCCACTCATCCGTACCATGTTCTACGAGTTCCCTAACGACGCAAAGTGCTGGGAACTTACCGACCAGTATATGTTCGGTGATAAATATCTGGTAGCACCAATCCTTAAACTGAATCAGTTTGAAAGAGAAGTGTACTTACCGGAGGGAAGCTGGAAGCTGACTTCTACCGGAGAAGTGTTCGAAGGTGGATGTACCGTAAAGGTGGATGCACCGATTGAATATATGCCGGTATTTGAAAAACAGTAAAGATAACTATTCAGCCTTATGTGATAGGGGTACAGGATGCAAGCTCGCTTGCAAGTCTGTACCCCTATCATAATAAGGCGATTAGTACCACCCCAAACACATGAATAAAACGTAGAGTTGCGAAGCAACGGCTGACAGCTTTGCCGGCAGGTTTTATGAATGAGGGCAGGGGTGGGCTGAATAGTTATCTGGAAGATAAAATAGATAGAGCCAAGAATAGTCCAAAACAGTAAAGGGGTGTGACCAAACCGAGTCACACCCCTTCTTAAAACCATTTAATTCTATTCAACTAAACAATTACTCCTCCGTTACCTCACGCACCATCTCCTGAGCCTGAATATCAGGATCAACATTGTACATAGGTTCAATATCTTCACCCTTTTTGGTTCTTCTCAGATAATTCTTTGTAATCTTAACTACCAAAGGAGAAAGTGTCAGGACACCGATAAGGTTAGGAATCATCATAAGGCCGTTGAAGGTGTCGGAAATGTCCCATGCAAGGGAAGAAGTAAGCACCGCACCGAAGATAACGGTACATACATGGATAATACGGAAGATGATGGTTGTCTTGGCACCGAAGAGGTATTCCCACGCTTTGGAACCATAGTGGGACCAGCCCAGCACGGTAGTAAATGCAAACAGGAACATGGCAATGGCTACAAACTTGCCGCCGATACCGAACCATGGGAATACGGTGTTGAATGCACCGCCAACGAGCGTTGCGTCGGAATAACCCGCTGCGATTTCACCGGTCACAACGTTAAATACGCCGCCTTCCAGACCGCCTGCGGTAAGAATAACAAGAGCGGTCATGGTGCAGACTACCATAGTGTCAGCGAATACTTCGAAGATACCCCACATACCCTGAACCACAGGCTCCTTAATGTTGGAGTTGGAGTGAACCATAACGGAAGAACCGAGACCGGCCTCATTGGAGAACACGCCACGTTTGAAACCTTGAGTAATAACCTTGCTGACAACGGCACCGATACCGCCGCCAACGAATGCTTCCGGACTAAATGCATTTACAAAAATAGCCTTAAATGCAGGCAGAATGTTTGCGTAGTTTACACCGATGATGATAAAGCTGCCAAGAACGAAAAGCACTACCATGAAAGGAACGATTTTCTCGGCAACACTGGCAATTCTTTTCAAACCGCCCAAAGTAATAAGTGCGGTAAGAAGCATAACGATGGCACCGAGGATGATGTTATATAAAGAAACGCCGGAAAATACTTCAACGGAAGAAAGGGAGGAAACATCAAAGGCCTGGGCCACGTTGGTAACGATTTTATTTACCTGACCCATGCTGCCGATACCGAAGGAAGCAAGCATGGCGAAGATACAGAAAAGAATCGCGAGAACCTTTCCCACATGCTTCATGCCCTTCTTTTTACCGAGACCATTCGCAAGATAGTACATTGCACCACCGGACCATTCGCCGTTTTCGTTCTTTCTGCGGTAGTAAATACCAAGAACGTTTTCAGCGTAGTTGGTCATCATACCGAAGAATGCGGCAACCCACATCCAAAATACTGCGCCTGCGCCACCGATGCAGATGGCGGAAGCAACACCGGCAATGTTACCGGTACCGACAGTTGCGGCAAGGGCGGTACACAGAGCCTGGAACGGAGAAATGGAACCGGCTTCCTTACTGTGTTTGATAACGTCTTTCTTGAAAAGGCGGCCAATGGTTTTCTTAAACCAAAGTCCAATGTGTGAAACCTGGAAAAACTTTGTCATTGCGGTAACGATGATACCTGTACCGACAAGCAGAAGGAGACCGAATGTGCCCCATACAACGCTGTTTATTTCGCCGTTGACGCTTTCGATTGTTTGTAAGATTTTGTCCATGGAAAGGAACCTCCTAAGTAAAGTATGTGTTAAACAAAAACACCGCTAACCAATCCGGATAGCGGTGAGAAAGTGACAACGGTCAACAAAAATATGCCGTAAAATAATTGATCTGTCCTTTTGCCTGAGAGATTTGGGTTTAGCCCTTGCACCTTCGGCATCCGCGTAAAAGCGGACTTCTCCAGATTGCTATCCGTCAGCAGTCCCCGTCATAATGACACCCGAGAGTATTACCCCTTTGGAAAGGCAAACGCCTAATCTCCTGCTGATTTCATTTAGCCTTATTTAGTTTAATGTGGTGATTATACTACCGTTATTTGTCTGTGTCAAGAGGACAATTGTATGTTTCGTGAAGAAAAATGAACGATAGTACTATTGCTTTATTAACACGGTCCGTAGTAAAATAGTAGTAGCGAATTCATAGCTATTCATGTGGGAGAGAAAGGAGTACATTATGAAACAGATTAGAAAACTTACGGTAACAGTATTTGCAGTACTGGTTTTGCTTGGTGTAGCACTTGGTTCCGCTACTATCGCCTATGCCAAAGACAACCGTGTGACCAACATTGACATTGAGGTTGTTGTAAGAAAAGACGGCAGCGCGGTAATCACACAGTACTGGACCGGTGATTTTTATGAGAAAACGGAAAACTATATTCCAATCCGCACCGGTGATATCAGTATTTCCGAATTTGCCGTATCGGATGAGAATGGTGACTACACCTTTGTGAAGAAGTGGGACACCGATGCAAGCTTCAAGAAAAAAGCAGGAACGTGCGGCATTGTGTCTACCAGAAATGGTGTGGAACTGTGTTTTGGTATTACGGAGTATGGACATAAGGAATATACCATTTCCTATGTGGTGACGGATTTTATCAAGGGCTATCAGGAGGCTAACGGCACCAATTTTATGTTTATCAATCCGGATATGAACACGTTTCCGACCGCAGGCCGTATTGAAATTTTGATGGAGGACGGAACAAAGCTGGATTCCTCCAATACAGAAATTTGGGCGTTCGGCTTTGAGGGAAAAATTGAACTTCAGGGGGGCCGGGTGGTTGCCTACACGGAAGAAGATTTAGAGGATGGCAACTCCATGATTGTCATGATGAAGTTGAGCAAAGACCTGTTGGCGCCAAAGACAAGTGTGGATAAATCCTTTGAAGAAGTACGGGAAGAGGCCATAAAGGACAGTGATTACGGCCACGGCGACGGCGATGATGGCGTGGCGGTTCTGGTCGCTGTAGGCGCTGTGTTCGGGGGAGCCTTACTGGCCATAGTTGCAGCCGGAATACAGTCTGCAAAACGAAAAAAAGAAATGAAGCAGTTTAGCGATAACATCGGATATTTTGCGGACGTTCCAAACGGCGGTAATATCGAAATGACTTATTATCTGGCCAGAACCTTTGACGTAAGCAACGAGGACAGTCTGATTATCGGTGCGCTGATGCTTTCCATGATGAATAAGAATTTCATAGAGCTTCGCAACACGGCGGACACCTTCGGAACGGCAGAGGAAAAGTTGGAACTTCGCTTGCTGGCAGAACCGGACAGCGAAGCAGAACGGAGACTGTTTTACATACTTTCCGCAGCGGCCGACGGTACCGGAGTGCTACAGGAGAAAGCCCTGGATGATTATGCCTACGAGCATTGTGAAGAAATCGGAATATTTATGGATGACGTAAAGCAGAATGGCGAAACAGCCTTTAAAAATCTGGGAGGTTTCCTCAAAAATGCGGGCAACCGTATCAAGGATTTAAGTGACATCGGAAAGAACGAACTGGCACAAATAGTTGGTCTGAAAAAATATTTGGAAGAGAATGCCCGCATGGCGGACCGTAACATCTGGGAAGCAAACCTTTGGCAGGATTACATGGTATATGCTACCTTGTTTGGTGTGGCAGAGGAAGTAATTGAGCAGTTAAAAGCATTGTATCCGGACAGATTGCCGGTATTCGAGGAGTACCATCACCGGTATGTTTGGTGCTACGGCTATTATCACGGTATGCATAGTTCCATGGACAGAGCCATGGAAGACGCCAGAGCAGAAGGCGGCGGAGGTTCTTCTTCTGTTGGCGGTGGCGGCGGATTCTCCGGCGGCGGAAGCGGCGGCGGTTCCAGATAAAGTGTTAAAAGAAGGCTCATTCGTATCAGAATGGGCCTTTGATGATTTTTTTGAAAAAATTTTGAAATGTTCCAACCTTTTTCAATTTGCGTGTCTATCTTAGTGAAAGCTTTCAAAAGAGGTAAAAACAAGTGAACAGAAAAGACGTAGAAAACATCATAACGGAATATGTAAAACCGGTATACGGATTTGCGCTGAAGCGCTGCAAAACCATGGAGGATGCAGAGGACTTGTCGCAGGAGATTATTACAAAAGCCTTTCGTGCCCTGCTGGTAAAAGAGGACATTGCCGATATGGGCAAGTTTATTTGGACCGTGGCGCATAATACGCTCAGTAATTATTATCGGGATGCTGCAAAGCATATGTTGGGTGTTCCGATGGACGAGGTAGCAGAGCAGCTGGCAGACCCAAATTCTGAGTTAGAAAAAGAAGAGGAAGAGGATAGCATTCGCAAGCTTCAGGGCGAGATTGCCTACCTTTCCAAGCTACAGCGGCGGATTATCATTGCCTATTACTTTGAAAACCGTAAGCAGGCAGAAATTGCGAAAGAACTGGATATTCCTGTTGGTACCGTCAAATGGCACTTGTTTGAGGCAAAAAAAGAATTGAAACGAGGTATGGACACAATGAGAAAAACAAGCGAACTTAAATTTAACCCTATAAAATTTCATTCCTATGGTATCAACGGCTCCGTTGGCACAAAATCCCCGGACGAATTTTTCCGTTCCACATTGTCGCAGAATATTTGCTATTGCGTAAGAAATCAGGCAATGTCTGTTAATGAAATTGCAGATGCACTGGGTGTGTCTCCGGTCTACGTAGAACCGGAGGTGGAATTTTTAGAAGAATATGGTTTCTTAACCATGCAGAAGGAAAAATATCTGATTAACTTTATCATTAGTGAACCTACAGAAGAATTGCTCGTGATGCAGAATAAGATGTATCAACGTGCGGCGGAATTGTTTGCAAACGATTTATATGATGAACTGGTTGACAGTGGGATTTTAGATAATCCGGCAATTCTCTGTGGTCAGACGGACCAGGCAATTTCTCTGGAAACAGAAATAAAAGCGGACACCAATTTTCTCTTGTGGTCACTGATTCCGTATATCACTGCATGGTCCGGTGAGGAAAGGATGGATAAGAGAATTTCCTTTGAGGAGGTGGCCACCATTCGTCCGGATGGTTCTCATAATATTTGCCACGCATCGGTGGTTCCGGAGAATATGAAGCTTCCGGAGGATTATGTGTATATGAAAAACTTCTGTGGACCGATGTGGAACGGCAATAAGAAACATATTCTCTGGCAGATTGACAGCGAGTGGTCGGATCGTGGAGAACATCATGAACAACATGGTTATCTGTATAGCGAGGAGGCGTGTCGTGTTCTTTCGTTGTATGAACGGGAGCAGGAAGGCACTCTTTCAAAGGATGATTATGCATGGCTGGCAGAGCGTGGCTATGTGAAAACCAATGGCGATTATGACGGATATTTTAAGAGTGCATGGCAGATTGTTATCTTGGATACTGATGACATCCGGGACAAACTGCTGGCTATCGGAGAGCGCTTAAAGAAAAAGCATCAGGAAGTATTTCAGGCGTTGAAGGCTCCTTATGCAGAAGCGGTATTAAAGACGGTTCCGGTACATTTGCGTAAAATCAAAGAATACGAGCTACAGTTTGTGTTTCATTCGGATGGTTGGTTTCTACTGCATGGTATCGTGGCACTTTTGAAAAACGGCAAATTGAAGTTGCCGACAGAAGGTCAGAAAAAAGCGTTAACGACACTGATTGTAAAGGAGTAAAAATGCTTGACAAAGAAATAGAAGTGATTTAGGATAATGGTAGAGGGTTTCCTCTACCATTATGTTCTGTGACCGTATATATCAGAAACCATAAAAAGAAGGTACGGGTTCAAATTATCTCCGCTACCCAGCATGCGGCTTATAAATGGC
>JAZQJL010000380.1:0-1513 GCA_045541595.1 Lachnospiraceae bacterium
GGAATGCAGAATTGAGTTTATCGGAGACAGCATTACGTCCGGAGAAGGAAGCTGCGGCGGAAGGGCAGAACAGGACTGGGTTGCCATGTGGTTTTCCGCAAGTCATGGATATCCGCAGCTTGTTTCCGAAGGATTGGGTGCGGAATATCGTGTGATTTCCCAAAGCGGTTACGGTGTGTACTGCGCTTACGACAACAATCCCGATCATGTGATTCCGTTGTATTATGAACAGGTATGCGGTGTGTTGGAGGGAGAGCGGAACCGGGCGTTGGGAGCCGGAGATGCTTATGACTTTTCCGAATGGCAGCCGGATTATGTTGTCATTAATTTGGGAACCAACGACGGCGGTGCTTTTCATAATCCGGAGTGGTGCGAGACGGCCACCGGCCGAAAGAATAAAATGTACAACGGTGCCGACGGATTACCGGCAGAGGAATGTCTGAAGAAGGTAGAAGAGGCGGTAACCGGCTTTTTGAAAACGGTACGAAAGAATAATCGGTCAGCCTATATTTTGTGGACATACGGTATGATGGGAACCGTGGTGGAATCTGCAGTAAAGGCCGGAATTGCGGCTCATTGCAGAGAAACCGGAGATGAAAGGGTACGTTACATCAGGTTGGACGAGATACAGGGAGAAGAAATCGGTGCCAGATTTCATCCCGGAATTTTAGGACATAAAAAGACGGCGGAGCAGTTGTGTCGTGTGATATCCGAGTTAAGAAAGGAAGCGTAGTCTATGAGTAAAGTATATGTATTTTTTGCGGACGGATTTGAAGAAATCGAGGGCCTTACGGTGGTGGACATGCTTCGTCGCGTAGGTGTTGATACGGTAATGGTTTCTATAAATGCGTCTAAGACGGTAACGGGGGCGCACGGAATCGTAATTCAGGCTGACGGCGTGTTTGCGGAGTATTCCTATGAGGACGGTAATATGGCTGTACTTCCGGGCGGAATGCCGGGGACCAATCATTTGATGGAGCATGAAGGCTTGAAGGAAGTCTTGTTTTCCTATCATAAAGAGAAAAAGTATTTGGCTGCAATTTGTGCGGCGCCGAGTGTGCTGGGCATGAACGGTCTGCTTGAGGGTCGTCATGCCACCTGCTATCCGGGCTTTGAGGAGAAGCTTCTCGGAGCAAAGGCAATGCCGGATGCGGTGGTAATGGACGGAACGATGATTACGAGCCGTGGTATGGGTACCGCCATTGCCTTCGGTGCGGCACTGGTGTCCGTGCTGGTGAGTGATGAGGCGGCAGAGGAACTGTTAAAGGCAATTCAGTACTAGTTTTTCGGTGGTTGGATTTCACGTCGGAGGAGAAAAAGAGCAAATACGTTCGGAATTGCCATACAGGCGTTGATAAAATCGGTCATTTCCCATATAAGAGGAATAGATGATAGCCAGATATTCCATAGCCTGTGAGCAGGACTCACTGGCGTCGGTGGTGATGTATGAGTTGTAGTTTACGTATGCATCTATGAAGTGACCGAACCCATGGGCAAAGCCTGTGTAGTCGTC
>JAZQJL010000381.1:0-3579 GCA_045541595.1 Lachnospiraceae bacterium
GTCTCGTTGGAGTTGCAAAGTGGCTGTTTCCCCAACCGCCCTTGCCGCCTCTTGCAGCAATATACCGCTGTCCGTCGGACATATCGTGGATAACCTTTCCACTTTCCGCATCCTTTATAACCGTCCCTTTAGGCACGGGAAGAATAAGGTCAACTCCGCTTTTTCCCGCAAATCTTTTTCCCCCGCCGTTTTCTCCGTTCTGGGCAACGTGTTTCCTGCGGTTTTTATAATCAAGCAAGGTGTTTTTACCCTCGTCAACAACGAAGATAACATTGCCGCCACGTCCTCCGTCACCACCGTTTGGACCACCTGCAGCCACAAACATTTCTCTGCGGAAGCTTACATGACCGTCTCCGCCCTTTCCGGAGCGAATATAAATTTCAGCTCTATCAGCAAACATAACGATCCTCTTCCTTTTCATTCAAACTAAAGTGTAACAAAAATAATTATGTTACACAGTATTATCTTTCTATGTATAGGATTTCCTGAATTTTTAATAAAAAACCCCGAATCCAGGAAAGATTCTTGAATTCAGGGTTTCGTTGGTTACTTTATTTAGCTCCAACAGGGTAAACAGAAGCCTGCTTCTTGCCTCTGCCTTTTCTTTCAAATCTTAATACGCCGTCAACCAGAGCAAATAATGTATCATCGCCACCGCGACCTACATTTACACCAGGATGAATCTTTGTTCCACGCTGTCTGTAAAGAATGTTACCAGCTAAAACAAACTGACCATCGGCTCTCTTCGCACCAAGTCTCTTGGACTCGGAATCTCTACCGTTCTTAGTAGAACCAACGCCCTTTTTATGAGCAAAAAACTGAAGGTTCATCTTTAACATAACCTTTACCTCCTTTAGAAATACGCATAGTCACTGGGATTATGCTTTTACTGTTATAATACGTCTTCCATAATCATGTTCGATGTTCTTTAAGCCAAGGAATAAAGAATCCATAAATAAAGAGGCTTCCTTACTTACTTCTGATACAATAACAAACTCAATCAGCCCGGACTTTTCTTCCTGCGCACAGGAAAATTTATCTTCCGTAAACTGTTCTATTGAATTGATGGTGTTAAGAACCAGTGCAGAAACTGCTGCACATACGACATCTTTGCCACGTTTTGCGAAACCCGCATGTCCGAAGCATCGAAATCCTACATTCTCACCCTGTTCGTTTTTAATCCTTGTAATCTCAATCATGATTAAGCATTAATCTTGTCAATCTTAACCTTTGTGTAAGACTGTCTGTGACCATTCTTGTTGTGGTATCCGGTCTTTCTCTTGTACTTGTAAACAATAACCTTCTTGCCCTTAATGTCACCGAGTACAGTTGCGTTAACGTTACCGCCAACCTTAACATCACCGTCATTTACAGTGAGAACTGCATCGAATGTAACAGTCTGATCTGCTTCTAATCCAAGCTTTTCTACATTAATGATATCGCCTTCGGCTACTTTGTACTGCTTACCACCTGTTGCAATAATTGCGTACATATGGCACCTCCTATTATCATTACTCGCCAACTTCGGTGCTGTCAGATAGACAGACTTCGACCTCGTTGTGCGGCATACTCACAAAATATAACACAGTTTTTGCTATATGTCAAGCAAAAATATTTACATTTATTTTATTTTTTTCTGATTGGACGGAAACCGGTAACTTCTTTGACAATTTTTTTGTTTACATACATCTGTTCATCTGCGGATTTCATAATTTCATCCGGAGACATAATGGTATCCGCCGTATACAATTGATAACCGCCCGCCACATAAATCGGATAAGGACGGTTGCCTTCCGAATTTATCTGATTAAGTTCCTTTTGAACCTGGTTGATACATTGTGATGCCATTTCCGTTGTGATTTTTCCTAGAACAAGCTTAACATATTCATCTCCGCCGATACGGAAATTATATTCTTTTCTTGCGGTAGGAAAATATTCTTTGGAAATAATTTTTGTGGTTTGGCAAATCACATCATCTCCGGCAATATGGCCGTAAGTATCATTGATGAACTTTAATCCGTTATTATCAAAGAAAAGGAAAATAAAAGCTTCCTCTTCCCGGATGTCACGAATCATTTCGTCCAGCATCTGATTATAGCCGTTTCGATTGTATAATCCGGTCATGGTGTCGGTAATAGCACGTGCTTCGGCTGCTTTATACAGCTCCTCTACGGCATACTGACGACGTAGGGATTCTAAGGCAGCATTTACCTTTCGTATCCACATAACATAGACATCGTCATAAACATAATCTTCCGTAGTATTATCATAACTGAGAACAGAATATCCAAAACAGTTTTTACCAAAATGAAGTACATTAAAATAATATATTTCAGGAGCTTTGGTTATGTCACCAAAACCAGGGAAATAGTCTTTTCTCGGGAAAACAACATTGGCCATAAAACGAATATCCCGTATATCGCCGTTTCTGTCATCCTCAGAATGTCTGTCTAATGCCAAAATAACATTGTCGGTAAAAGAGCCTTCATGTTCCATGGCATGCAGTGAATTCCAGTCATCGCATAAGCAAATGTGAAGATTCTTAAAATTATTTAAAAATCCGGCTATTTTTCCGGCATACCAGTCAATTTTCCAGATACAGGCATGAATGTCATCGGAAGAAATCATGTCTTCCAGCATAAAGTTGTATATAGAGTGAAAACCGTCTAACGTATTGGCGTTTGCAATCTGATAAACCTGCTTCTTTTCAATTTGACAGCCGCAGGACTTATTGAGGACAAGACGCTCCGGAACCGCAAACTTCGGATAATCGGAAATTCCCCATTCCTCAAAAATATAGTGCATTGCCTCTTCTGCGATTTCTCCGATATTTCTCATAGCGGAAGTAATCGGATAATTTCCGGAGGAGGCATTGCCGGCATGGTCAAAACCGGTAAGCAGAATATCTTCCGGAATACGGTAGCCGCGGGCTTCCAACGCTTTGTATACACTTACTGCCATGGCATCATTGGCACAGGCAATGGCCTGTGGGAGTCCCTTTTTTGAATTACACAAAGCCTCTACTACGTTTTCGCCTTCATCATACCAGAAGTCACCATAAAAGACCCTGCTCTCGTCTACAGGAATATTATGGTTTTTCAGCGCATTGTAATATCCGTTTAAACGGCTGGCACTATGCGGATGCCCTTTTACACCGGTCATAAAGGCAATATCCGTACAATTATGCTGTTCGATTAAATGGGAAATCATATAATCCACGGAATCCGTATCATCACAGAAAAACTGACGGAATCCTTCTGCTTCCATATCTAAGGCAACCTTTGGACCGGAAAAGTTATTTTTTACATAGTCCAAAATTTCCAGGCCGTCCGTTGGGGAAGCCTGCAATGTATCCGGCACAACAATAACCGCGTCCATGGTATCAAAGTTTGCAAGGGCAACATTTTGACTTTCTCCGTCTTGGAAATTCGGATATCCGCCGGTGTATATCATGGCCGAAAAAACAGCAACATTGCTGCCTACAGCAAAAGCATTATCACGAATATGTTTTAATAATTCCGTTTGAAAGGGCAGATTTGGCTGTCCTAAAAAAACACCAATACATTTTCTTCTCTGCAT
>JAZQJL010000382.1:0-5048 GCA_045541595.1 Lachnospiraceae bacterium
CTGGTCGTTGTGAACGGACGCCCGGTAACCTTAAAGGGTAAGAGCAGCTATTGCTTTGTGGATATTTTAGACTTTTATCCATTTGATGTGAGTCAGGCCCACGGGCAGACTGTGGTAATGCAGATTAACGGAGTAAAAGCAGAATTTACCAGCCCGCTGGCGGCAGGTGACATCATTGATTTGTACTGGAAATAGATAGAAAGCGAACAAAGAAACATGAGATTATGCAGTATAGCAAGTGGAAGCAGCGGCAATTGTGTATACGTGGGCCATGCTTCCACCCATCTGCTGATTGACGCAGGAATCAGCGGAAAACGAATTGAGCAGGGCCTTATGGAAATCGGGGTGGATCCGGCTTCTTTAAGCGGACTGCTGATAACCCATGAACATTCCGACCACATACAGGGTGTCGGGATACTTGCAAGAAAATACGGACTTCCCATTTATGGTACGGTAGAAACCTTTTGTGCCATGAAAAAAGGAAAGACCAACATTGGAAAAATAGAGGATGCCCTGTTTCAGCAGGTGTTTCCGGAAAAAGGAATCACCATAGGAGAAATCGCGGTAACGCCGTTTTCCGTATCCCACGATGCCGCCAATCCGGTGGCCTATGTGCTGGAAGCAGAAGGACATAAAATCGGAATGGCAACGGACCTTGGGATATATACGGAAAAGACCATGTCCTATTTAGATAAGGCAGAGATTTTATATCTGGAGTCTAACCATGATGTCAACATGCTGATGGTGGGCGGCTATCCTTATTATCTGAAACAGCGTATTTTAGGAGAACACGGGCATTTATCCAATGATACGGCAGCGGAGCTTTTGTGCAGACTGCACCATGAAAAGCTGCAGCATGTGATACTGGCCCATTTGAGCAAAGAAAATAATTATCCCGAACTGGCCTATGAAACAGTAAAGGCGGAACTTCTTATGAAGGTAGGCGAGGCTGCCATGCCGAATCTGATGGTGGCACCGAGAGACGTACCGTCCGGGATATTAGAAATAAAATAAAAATGAAACTTTTTAATGTGTAAACACGTCAAAATAAGGGAACAACAGAAAGGAAACCGGTTATGAAAAAAGCAGTGATTACAGTAGTAGGAAAAGATAGTGTAGGTATTATTGCAAAGGTATGTACGTATCTGGCAGAAAACAGTATCAACATTCTGGATATCTCCCAGACAATCGTTCAGGAATATTTTAACATGATGATGATTGTAGACTTCAGTAAAACAGAAAAAGAATTTTTGGTTGCGGCAAATGAGCTGGAGAACATCGGCGAAAGCATTGGTGTTATTATCAAGGCCCAGAGAGAAGATATTTTTGATATGATGCATCGTATCTAAGAAAGGAATGAGCAACCGTGATTAATATACATGAAGTAATTGAAACCAATAAAATGATTGAAAAAGAGAACCTGGATGTAAGAACCATTACACTGGGTATCAGCCTGTTGGACTGTATTGACGCAGATCTTCAGGAGTGCAAAAAGAAAATTTACAATAAGATTACCACAGTGGCAGAAAAATTAGTGGAAACCGGTAATCTCATTGAAAAGGAATATAAGATTCCGGTGGTGAATAAGAGAATTTCCGTAACTCCGATTGCTTTGGTGGGCGGTGCCTGCTGTAAGTCTCCGGAGGATTTCGTGGAGCTTGCGGAAACTTTGGATGCTGCGGCAAAGACGGTAGGTGTCAACTTCCTCGGCGGTTATTCTGCCCTGGTAAGTAAAGGCATGACAACTGCAGATAAGAACCTGATTCTGTCCATTCCAAAGGCACTGGCAAAAACTGAGCGCGTATGCAGTTCCGTGAATGTGGGTTCCACAAAGACCGGTATCAATATGGACGCAGTAAAGCTCCTTGGTGAAATTGTATTACAGGCAGCCGAAGAAACAAAGGAAGCAGATTCCCTTGGCTGTGCAAAGCTGGTAATTTTCTGCAATGCGCCGGATGACAATCCGTTCATGGCCGGAGCGTTCCACGGTGTAACCGAAGCGGATGCCATCATCAACGTCGGTGTCAGCGGCCCGGGTGTAGTAAAAACTGCTCTGGAGCAGGTACGTGGTGAAAACTTTGAAGTACTTTGCGAAACTATTAAGAAGACAGCATTTAAGATTACAAGAGTTGGCCAGCTGGTGGCAAAGGAAGCTTCCCAGATGTTAGGCATTCCTTTTGGCATTGTGGATCTTTCCCTGGCACCTACACCGGCCATCGGCGACTCCGTAGCAGATATTTTAAAAGAAATCGGTTTGGAGCATCCGGGTGCTCCGGGTACCACAGCGGCACTTGCCCTGTTAAATGACCAGGTAAAGAAGGGCGGCGTAATGGCGTCTTCCTATGTGGGCGGCCTCTCCGGTGCATTTATTCCGGTCAGTGAGGACCAGGGTATGATTGATGCAGTCCGTGCCGGTGCTCTTACATTAGAAAAATTAGAGGCAATGACCTGCGTATGTTCCGTGGGCTTAGATATGATTGCTATTCCGGGTGACACACCGGCAACCACTATTTCCGGTATTATTGCGGATGAAATGGCAATCGGTATGATTAACCAGAAGACAACCGCGGTGCGTCTGATTCCGGTAATCGGTAAGGGCGTAGGAGAGGTTGTGGAATTCGGCGGCCTGCTTGGTTATGCTCCGGTGATGCCGGTAAATAACTTTGCCTGCGATGCTTTCGTGAACAGAGGCGGACGTATCCCGGCACCAATTCACAGTTTTAAAAATTAAGCAGACTGGTAAAAATAAACCAATATGGTAACAAAAATGACATAAAATCAACAAACTTTGGCTCTATAGTGGGGCTCAGGTTATGTGGAAAAGGGGAACAACATGAGTTATTTCTTAGAGTCATATGATTATAAAAAGGTGCTGTACTACTTTGAGCAGCTCACAAAGATTCCTCACGGCTCCGGCAATGTGCAGGCGATTTCCGATTATCTGGTGGAATTTGCCAGGGAGCAGGGAGTCCGCTATGTGCAGGATGAAGCGTTAAATGTAGTAATGTTTAAAGAAGCCAGTCCGGGATATGAAAATGCACCGGTGGTAATGATACAGGGCCACATGGACATGGTATGTGAAAAAAATGCAGATTCCGACCATGATTTTGAAAAGGACGCCCTGAAGCTTCGCATGGTTGGAGACGACCTGATGGCAGAGGGAACTACCCTCGGCGGTGACGACGGCGTGGCGGTTGCCTATGCCATGGCACTGATTGCCGATAAAGAAGCAAAGCATCCTGCCCTGGAACTGGTGATCACAACGGAAGAAGAAACCGGTATGGACGGTGCCAAGGCGCTGGATATGTCAGAATTAAAGGCATCCTACTTAATCAATGTGGATTCCGAAGACGAAGGCGTTGTGCTTTGCAGTTGTGCCGGCGGTATGCGTCAGACCTGCACCCTTCCAATGGGCAGAATGGCCGCGGACGGTGTGGCATATCAAATTGCGTTAACCGGCCTTTTCGGCGGGCACTCCGGTGCGGAAATCAATAAAAACCGTGTAAACTCTGTTTATGCAATGACAAGACTTCTGTTTGAAGCAAGAGAGCAGGTGGAGTTTTCACTCCTTGAGTTTTACGGCGGCTTAAAAGACAATGCAATTCCAAGAGAGGCCTTTGCTACCGTAGTTGTGGAAGAAGATGATACCGCATTGTTTGTAAAAACAGTAGAAGAATTGAAACAAAAATATAAAGATGAGCTGGCGTCTATTGAACCGGGCTTTACGGTAGAAGTAACGATGGGAGAAAATTCGGCCTATCATGTGCTGGACCCTGTTTCCTTTGAAAAACTGTTATTCTTCCTGATGCAGGCACCAAACGGTGTACAGCGTATGAGCGGCGATATTGAAGGTCTGGTGGAAAGCTCGTTAAACCTGGGGATTTTTGAGGTAAAGGAGGACGAGGCTGAGTTTAATTTTGCCCTTCGAAGCTCTTCCAAAACATATAAATATTTCATGAAAGACAAGGTGGAATATCTTATCAGCTTCCTGGGAGGAGAAAGCTCCACCCACAGCGAATATCCTGCCTGGGAATATCGCAGAGAGTCAAAACTTCGGGAGATATTCAGAGAAGTATTTACGGAACTGTATCAAAAAGAACCTAAAATGGAAGCCATTCATGCCGGTCTGGAATGCGGGTTAATTGCAGAAAAAATGCCGGATCTTGACATGATTTCCATTGGCCCTGATATGCGGGATATTCATACACCGATGGAGGCATTAAATCTTCCGTCTACCATACGGATGTATCAGTTTTTAGAAAAATTGCTGGAAAGAATCAAGTAAACGTAGTACATTTCCTTATGTGATAATAAGTAACGGTGCTGAAGTCACGCAGTTACATCATAGGATGCATTACAAAGGAAAAGAAAAGAGGAAATATGGATAACGAGAACAAAGAGCTTGGACTTGATCCGCTTAATACGGAAGTAAAAGTGGAGGAAGTGGATTTTGATCCAACGGAGAGTGCGGATTTTTATAGTAATTTAGAGGCTGCCATCGGCGGAGAAGAAATAGCAAAAGAAACCAAAGCCGTAGAGGTTTTGCAGACAGAAGTGCTTCCGAGTGCTTTGGAAAAAGAAACAGCTTTGCAAAGCAATACATCTGATTTTGAGGATGAATTGTTTGCCGGTGTGGACGCTGCATTAGCGGAACAGATAGAGCATGAGTTTGGCGGAAGTTCCGAAATCAGTTCTGCTGAAGAAGAACCGGAGCGGAAAGAAAAACGTTCCCTTTGGAAGGCAATTCCTACCTGGACCAAGGTACTGGTGGGCGTCATCCTGTTTATATTCGTTGCAGTGGGCTTGCTGTTTGGTACAAAGGGCGGTAAAAAACTCCTTATAAAGGTGGCAGTGGGCATTGCTATGGATTTGGCAAAAAAAGACCCGTACGAACACGGTGTGGGAGATGAGAATCCGGATTCTACCATAACTGATGCACCATCAATAGCACCTACGGAGGGAGTAACACCGGAGCCTACCGAAGAACCGGTGCAGAACCCGGATACAACACCGGAGCCTACCGGGGAACAAGTCGGATCGTAGCCATG